>CALVVR010000001.1 GCA_944363915.1 uncultured Bacilli bacterium
AAAAACTAGTGATAAATGAGTAATTGATAAGGATGGTCAAATCGAAAGATTTGACCTTTCTTAATTATATTTGTAAATACCCGTAATAAGCATAATTCTAGTTTTAAAGTGATAGAAGCTGCGATAACCAAAAGCAATTCTTTTAATACACTTGATAAGATTATTAACTCCTTCAATAACACCATTATTTAGATTGTATTTAAAAGAATTAATAATATGATACGAGAATTTATTAAAAGTTTTTAAAGTATTTTTAATCTATTCAGAAATAGCTTTGTTGCTTAGAAATAATAATTTTAGTAAATAGTATAAACAATGAATCACACTTTGCCTAATATCTAGCAAGGTGTGTTTTGCATTTGCATAAAGCTATAATGTTTATCTTAACAATAACTACATCAAATTAGAACGATACTTGCACAGATTTCTTCTGAAGTTATATTTATATTTTGTTTACCTAGTAGAATAGTAGTTTATATATTAAATTCAGCTTGTTTAAAAAATCTAGGTAAATTATCGCTTTTTCTTTTACTTTTTGTATAATGTTTGTAGTGATTCAAGTTTTTGGATATAATTATTTCTTTTCAACTTAAAGCACTGTTTTTATATATCAATTGTTTCACACCAATTGTATTGTTACATGAGAAAAATTAAAAATGCTATATTTTTCTTGAGTTTTGTTTATAATAGATGTATAATTTAATTAGAAGAATAGGTGATAATATGGCTTATATTGATGTTAAAAATATTAGTAAAAGTTATAAAATGGGTGAAATAATTATTAAAGCTATTGAAAATATATCTTTTGAAATAGAAAAAGGTGAATTAGTAGTTATTTTAGGTCCATCTGGTGCGGGAAAAACAACTGTTTTAAATATTTTAGGTGGTATGGATGTTGCTGATAGTGGAACTATTGTAGTTGATGGTGAAGATATATCAAAATATAATAAAAAACAATTAACTAATTATCGGAGATATGATATTGGTTTTGTTTTTCAATTTTATAATTTAGTTGGTAATTTGACTGCTTTGGAAAATGTTTCTTTAGCAAGTCAAATTTGTAAAAATCCAAAAGATAGTGAAGAAACATTAAAAAGTGTTGGTTTACAAGATCGAATGAATCATTTTCCAGCCCAACTATCCGGTGGTGAACAACAAAGAGTATCAATTGCTAGAGCTTTAGCTAAAAATCCTAAATTATTATTATGTGATGAGCCAACTGGAGCTTTGGATTCTAAAACCGGTAAATTAATATTGGAATTATTACAAAAAACTTGTCACGATTCAGGGATGACAACAATTATAATTACCCATAATGCCATTATTGCTGATATAGCCGATAAGGTTATTAAAATTAAAAATGGTCAAGTGGCTGATATAATTATTAATGAACATCCGAAATTAGTTGAGGAGCTTGATTGGTAATGTTGATTTTTATTAATAGTTTTAGAAAAATAAAAAACTCATTAGGGCGTTTTTTATCTTTAATTTTTATTGTGGCTTTAGGTAGTGCTTTTTTCTCTGGAATTAGAGAAGCATCAATGGATATGATTAAAACTGTCGATGAATATTATGATAATACTAATTTAATGGATTATAAAATTGTTAGTACGATGGGATTAACTGAAGGTGATTTAAAGGCTATTGAGGAAGTAGCTGATAATTTAATTGTTGAACCATCTTATTCTTTTGATCTTATTTTAGATGGTGATGTTACAAGAATTCATGCAATTAATGAAAATATTAACAAAGTTAATTTAATTAGTGGTAATATGCCTAAAGATGGTGAATGTTTAGTCGAAGATGGAACTTATAATATTGGCGATAAAATAATAATTGAATCAGATAATTTAAAAACTAAGGAATATACTGTTTCAGGAACAGTAACTAGTTCATTATATATTTACCGTACTAAAGGAATATCGACGGTTGGTGATGGTAAGTTAGACAAATACATTTTTATTCCTAAGGATAATTTTAATATTGAATATTATACAGAAATATATATTATTGCTAAAGATGGAATTGAAAAAACAGCTTATTTAGAAGACTACAATGCGATTATCGATACTTTAGATGGCAAATTAAAAGAGTTAAAACCCATTAGAGAAACGATTCGTTATGAAGAGATTTTAGCTGAAGCAATGGGAAAAATAAATGACGCTGAAGCAGAATTAAATGAAGAAAAATTAGAAAATGAAAAAAAATTTAGTGATGCTTTAAAAGAATTAGATGAAGGTAAAGAATCCATTAATAAAGCTTATCAAGAATGGCAAGAAGGGTATGATGAGTTACAGGAAACTACTAAGGAAATGGAACGGACTTTTAATAATGCTAATGCTGAATTAGAAGAAGGAAAAAAGCAATTTATATCTACTTTAGATAAATATAATTTAAAAGAAGATGAATTAGAAATCAACTTAGAAACTTTAAATGAGCAAATTAATAATATTAATAGTTTGTTAGAAACATTAGATCCTAGTAGTTTAGAATATTTAACTTATCAAGCCACATTAACCCAATTAAATGAAACTAAAACTAATTTGGAGCTTTTGATCGATACTAAAAATACTTTAGAATTGAGTGAACAAGAGTTAAACAAAAATATGGATAAATGGGAAATAGAATTTGATAACGCGATTGGTGAATTAAATGATAATTATAAATTGATTGAAGAAAGAGAACAAGAATTAAATGAAGGCTATCAAGAATATGAAGAAAATTATCAAACATATTTAGAAGAAATAGCTAAAGCAGAACAAGAAATTACAGATGCTAAAGCAGAATTAAATAATCTTGAAAAACCAATTTGGTATTTAATGAGTCGCGAAGATAATTCTGGTTATACTAATTTTTATGAAAATGCTACAAAAGTAGATGCTATAGCTGCTGTTTTCCCTGTATTTTTTATGTTGGTCGTTTTTTTAATGAGCTTAAATACGATGACAAGAATGATCGAAGAAGAAAGAAACGAAATAGGAATCTATGTATCACTGGGAATTAGTAAATTTAAAATCATTATTAGTTATTTATTTTATGTTTTGATTGCTACTTCAATTGGCTTAATAATAGGATTAAGTATTGGTTATGCTTATATTCCTCATATTATTTACAATATTTATCAATCAAATTATATTATTCCTAGCTTAAAGACTTATGCTGAAGTAATACCTTGTATTTCAATTATTTTAGTTACTTTATCTTTGATGGTTATTGTTACTTTGATTACTATTTTAAAAGATTTTAAATATGTACCAGCTACTTTATTACGACCAGAACCACCTAAAAATGGTAAAAAAGTATTTTTAGAAAAACTAAAATTTATATGGAAAAGATTATCTTTTACTTGGAAAGTAACTATTAGAAATATGTTTCGCTATAAAAAAAGAATTATTATGACTCTTTTAGGAATCTCTGGATGTACTGCCTTGTTGTTAACTGGTTTTGGCTTAAGAGATAGTGTTTCATCATTAGTATCTTTACAATATGATACAATTCATTTATATGATTCGATGTTGATATTAAATGAAGAAGTAAATTCACCAAATGAAGATATAAACCAATTATTAAATGATAAAAATATTCATGATTTATTATATACGCATATGGAAAGTTATGTTTTTGAAGCTGATGGTAAACGAATTGATACTTATTTAATGGCTTTTGAAAATTTGGATATTGTTAGTAAATATTTTAATTTGAAAGATTTAGAAGGTAATCCTTTAACTTTATCTGATAATGGCGTTATTATTACAGAAAAAATGGCGGAATCTTTAAATGCTAGAGTCGGAGAAGATATTCAAATTAGAAATAGTGAAAATGAACTGTTTATTTTAAGAGTTGTGGGAATTTGTGAGAATTATGTTAATAGTTATGTTTATATGACTAGTAATTATTATTATAAATTATTTAACGAAGTAACATATAACACAATCATCACTGATGTTAATGATAATAACCATGAACAGTTAGCGACTGAATTATTAGATTCAGGATATTTTACTAATATTCAGTATACAGAAGATAGTCTAGATGTTTTTAATGATATTATTGATGGATTAAATAATATTATTTATTTAATTATCGCAGCATCTAGTTTATTAGCGATTATTGTTTTATATAATTTAACGGCTATTAATATTAATGAAAGAAAAAGAGAAATAGCCACTTTAAAAGTATTAGGATTTAAAGATAAAGAAGTGTCAACTTATGTCTATCGGGAAACATTAATTTTAACTTCTATTGGTATTATTATTGGTTTATTTTTAGGAGTTATTTTGAATTCTTTTGTATTAACAATTGCTGAAACTGATGAAATTTTATTTGTTAAAGATATCAAACCATTAAGTTTTGTCTATGCATTTATAATTATGATTTTCTTTACAGTATTAGTGCAATTTATAACTCATTTTGTACTTAAAAAGATCGATATGATCGAATCTTTAAAATCAGTTGAGTAGTATTTTGTTATTAACAAAAAATAGCTTAATTGTTTTGTTAATAATTTTGATTTATGGTATAATTATTTATAGGGTGATAAGATGAAAAATGTAAATATTTTAAGAGCAAATGGAGTAAATATAGATAAAAGCTTAGAATTATTCGGTGATATTGAAACTTATAATGAAACGTTAGCAACATTTTTAAGTGAAATCGATGAAAAAATAGCTAATATAAAAAAATATAAAGAAGTGGCTGATATGGCTAATTATGCAATATTAGTTCATTCTTTAAAGAGTGATGCGAAATACTTTGGCTTTGATAAACTAGCTGAGCTATCATACCAACACGAATTAGAAAGTAAAGCTAATAATATCTATTATATTTATGAGCATTTTGATGAATTAATGAATGAGATTTATCGGGTTTTAAATATCGTTAGAAGATATTTTGGTCAAGAACCAATCAAAAGAGAAGTAACTAATTTATTTGTTAAAGATAAGGCTATCTTAGTGGTTGATGACTCTAATGTTATTAGCAGTTTTATTAAAAAAATTTTTAATGATGTTTATGATGTTATTATTGCTAAAGATGGTGTAGAAGCTTTAACAATTGTTCAAACTAATGGGCGAATTGTTGCAATGCTATTAGATTTAAATATGCCTAATGTTAATGGGTTTCAAGTTTTAGAATATTTTGAAGCAAATAATTTATTTGATAAAATTCCTGTTTCAATTATTACGGGGTTAGGAAACGAAGATTTTATCAAAAAAGCTCGTGAGTATCCAATTGTCGATGTTTTAAGAAAACCATTTAATGAAAGAGATATTAAAAATGTGGTCGAAAAAACGGTAAAAATTAACTAAAAAAATCTGCTGAATTTTAATCAGTAGATTTTTTTATAATAAACTTTTTAGTTGCTTTTTACTTAATTTAGTTAATTTAGATACTAATTCAATATTCATTCCTTCCGATAACATATTTTTAGCTACACTTAAAATACCCGCTTGTTTACCTTCGGCTAACCCAGCTTGTTTACCTTTTTTTTCACCTTCGATTAATCCTTCTTGTTTGCCTTCAATTAACCCTTCTTCTTTACTTTGCCTCATTAAAGCTTCTTCATACATTTCTCTTTCTTCATCAGCTGTAAACCATTTGAATAAACTATTATTTTCATTAACTTCATCGACTAACTTTTTATATCGCATAACTATATCACTCCTTTTTGCTAAATGGCTTAATTCTTCTTTTTCTAATCCTAACATGATAATGATTTCTTCACCTTGAGTAAACTTCTTTTTATTATTATAATATTTTTCAACATAAAAGTCGACATTAATATTATATATTTTGAAAATATCGGTGGCTATTTGTTTATTTCTTATATTATATAATCCTAATTCTTCTTTATTGAAACTTTTATTCCCAAAATTAATATTTATTTGAATTGTTTTTTTATTAAGATCATATATTTTTTTACCTTTTTCAGCTTGGGATAGAACTGTTTTAAATAGATATAATAAATTACGAATTTTAATTAATTTATTAAAATTACTATTTAATTCAATATTGATATATTCTTGATTGGATTTAATTAATAAATCTAATTTTTGAACTCTTGTTTTAATATTTTCGGTTAAGAGGTTAGGATTTAAAATGATAATTTCATCAATCTTTTTTTCTAATATAAATTCAATTAAGTTTTTTAAAATATTATTATCCATCAAAATGACATACATGAAAACTACTTCATGTTTAGCGGTATAATATTTTATGGGTATAAATTCTTTCATACATTACCTCCTCATTAGTTATATTAGACAAAAGTTAATCATTTCCTTTTTATTTTTGAAAAAAAATTATTGTTTTTTAACTTGTTATTATCATATTTTTTTATTTTATGTTTTGTTTGGCTAAATTAATTTACATTTTTCTTTATTTTTGGTATGATTATTAAGGTGGTTATTATGTTGTATAGTTCCATTAACAACAACAAAATAAAAGATTTAAAAAAATTACAAACTAAAAAGTATCGTGATAAAAAAGGATTGTTTTTAGTTGAGGGAAAACATTTGGTTTTAGAAGCTTATAAAAAAAATTATTTAAAAGAATTATTTTTAGAAGAAAATGAATTTTTACCACTTGATGTTATGACTAACTATATGACTAATAATGTCAAAAATTATTTAAGTGAGTTAGATAATCCAACTGGTATTATTGGAGTTTGTTATCGGAAAGAAGGAACCGTTAAAGGTGATAAAATAGTTTTTTTAGACAGTATTCAAGATCCGGGGAATTTAGGCACAATTATAAGAAGCTGCGTAGCTTTTAATGTGGATACTTTAATATTAAGTAAGGATTGTGTTGATTTATATAATTCTAAAGTTATTAGAGCGAGTCAAGGGATGATATTTCATTCAAATATTGCTATTTCAGATGCTCATGAAATAATACCTAAACTAAAAGATGCGGGATATAAAATATATGGAACTAAAGTAACACATGGTAAAAGTTTAAAAACTGTTGAAAAAAATAATAAATTTGTTATAATAATGGGCAATGAAGGGAATGGCATTAGTGAAATTAGTGATGAATTGTGCGATGAATTTATCTATATTGATATGAATCCAAATTGTGAAAGTTTAAATGTTGGAGTGGCGACAAGTATTATTTTATATGAATTAGATAAGTAGGGATTTTTATGGTATATGTAGGAGAAATTGTAAATACACATGGGATTAAAGGTGAATTAAGGATTGTTTCTGATTTTAAGTATAAAGATAGTGTTTTTGTTAAAGGAAAAAAACTTTATTTAGGAAAAAGAAAACAGGAAGTAGTTATTAAAACTTATCGTACTCATAAAAATTATGATATGGTGAGCTTTGAAGATGTTAACGACATAAATGAAGCGATAATTTTTAAGAATGATGATGTTTATGTTAAAAGGGAAGATTTGAATATCGATGGCTATGTTGATGAAGATATTATTGGTCTAAAAGTTTATGCAAACGACGAAATGATTGGAAAAGTAGCTAATATTTTAAAGAATAAACAAGAAATTTTAGTCATTAAAAACAAAACAAAAACTTATATGATTCCAAATGTTTCAGAGTTTGTTAAGCATATTGATTTAGAAAATAAAAGAATGGATATAGAGCTAATAGAAGGTTTGTTAGATGAAAATTGATATTTTAACGCTTTTTCCTCATATGTTTGATAACTTTCTATCTGAATCGATACTTGGTCGAGCCATCAATAATCATCAAGTAATAATAAATATTCATAATATACGTGATTATTCAACTGATCCTCATAAAAAGGTTGATGATTATCCTTTTGGTGGAGGAAGAGGAATGGTGTTAATGCCACAACCAGTTTTTGATGCAGTAGATGCTTTAAAAACACCAGATTCTTTTATTATCTTAATGACACCGCAAGGCGAAGTTTTCAAGCAAAAAAAAGCATATGAATTGAGTTTGAAAAAACATTTGATAATTATTTGTGGTCATTATGAAGGCTTTGATGAAAGAATTAGAATATTGGCTGATTTGGAACTTTCAATTGGTGATTATATATTGACTGGCGGTGAATTAGCTAGTCAAGTGGTTACTGATAGTATTGTGAGGTTAATTGATGGTGTCATTACAAAAGAATCACATTTAAATGATTCATTTAATAATGATTTATTAGATTATCCAGTTTATACTAGACCTAGTGATTATAAAGGAATGAAAGTGCCAGATGTTTTGTTATCTGGACATCATCAAAATATCGAAAAGTGGCGACATGAACAAAGTATTGAAAGAACGAAAAAACGTCGTCCAGATCTATTAGGAGATGATTAAATGAAACAATATTTAATATCAAAAGAAAAATATAATGGTGAGATTGTTTATGTTAATTATGATAAGTTAAAAGGTTATAAATTCACTCCTAAAAATAATTTTCCTTATGATGGAATTAAAGTTAATGAAATGATTATTATTAAACCTTCTTTTGTTGAAAAAATAATTAAAAGGAAAATTAAGAATCGTTTAGATTTTTATTTAAAATTAATTATTGATAATTTAGATGGTACTGATGATAGTGATGATACAAGAAAAGCTTTAGGCGATTTAGAAAGATACCGCAAAGTTATAAATGAACGTTATTCAATTTATTTAGATGAAAAATATATGGACTTATTAAATAAAAAAATGGATGTTATTGAACGAGAATTGAAGAATAATTTGTTTTATAAAGATTATATTGAGCAAGAACAAACTTTGGACAATGAGCATCGTAAAGGTCGCTAATTAATAAGTTAGTTTCATTTGTGAAATTAACTTTTTTTGTATTTACATTTTTTTAAAAATAAGTTATAATTGTTATAAGAAATATAATAAAGGTGGTTATATATGAGAAAAAATAAGCTTCTTTTATGCTTGTCAATTATAGTGATAGTTTTTTTTGGCGTAATTACTGTTTATGCGATAGATCCTGATGGGGACTATCAAGGTGGGGCATTAGATACTTCTGAAAGTGGTAGTGGAACGACACTTTATCCATATCCTTATTTTGATGGCATAAGAATATCTTTTGTTAAAAGTAATGGTGAACAAATAGTTAGTCGTAATTATATTGATGATGTACAATATAATAATAATTTTAATACTGTGGTTAAAACTATCTCTCGGGCTTGTAGCCATCCGGCTTATTCTAATGGATATTGTCCGTTTTCTTGGAATGTCGGTACTTCAATTGGTAGTGCTGCAAGACCAATAAGTGAATTACAGGCAATGTTTAACAATGTGACTTTAGATAACGGACAATCATATAGTTTTCCAGTTAATGTATCTTCTAAAGTAGCAAGTAACTCATATACAGGTATATTTGATGGCCTATATAGAGAAAATAATTCTTCTCTTTCCGAAGAAGAATATAGTAATTTTATATATAAATTATTTAATAATATGTTGCGTAATTTAGGCGCTGATACAACTGTGGATGATTATGTGGTGAAAGGAGAAATAAATCAATTATACGATCTTTTTATTGTTTTTGAACCAATTACTATTGTGAGAATGAATCGTCAACATTTTATGGGAACAGCTTACGAATTGGGACGTGAAGCTAGAAGTCAAAGTGCTGGTGGATGGGTAAATTCAGAAACGGGTGAACGTCCATGTAAAGGAAGTAGTGAAGGAGCTTTATGTGATTTATCATCTATTCTTAAAAAGTTGATTCCATGTAAATCTTATCTAAATGGTAGTATTATTGACAGTATGAAAGAAAAGCAGTCAACAATTTTAATTCAAAACTTTCCTGATGGTTATTATTTCAATAATATTAAAATTGATTATAATAATTCGCAAAAACTTTGTTCTTCTAGTAGTAAGTATTTATCAGCTGATTCGGTTTCTGGTAATTATGGAGTTGGAATTGGTGTTCTTTGGCTAAGCGATGTTTACAATGGCGATGATATGAATTGTGATGCTGTTAAACAAAATATAGGTTGGAATGATAGTATGACCAGTTCTTTTGAAAATGCTTATGCAAGTGGCGGCGTTCAAGGAATATATAATTTATATCCGAGTGGCTATATTAATTATACTGATGGTTCTGGAAATGTTGATGTAAAATGGTTTGTCAATCAATGTACTTGTTATGGTATGTATGAGTATTATGCCAATACTATTATGAATGGTTACAAAACTCAAAATCAACAAGTAATTGATAATTTAACCAATAAATTTGGTTCATCTAATTGGTATATTGATCCCCACTTATATTTAACGACAGGAACGGTAATCGGCAATAAATTTCAAGCAGGTTTATTTAATTTTTTTAATGATACATGGCAAGCTTATTCAGATGCTAATGGTTTAAAATGGACGCCAATTACTAAAGAAACGTATGATTGGTTACAATGTGGTACACAAGATTATTGGTGTGAAGAATTTGAAACTTGGTATGAAGATATACGTTCAACTTACTCTGATGTAAGAAATTATCCGACTATTGAGTCTATTAAAAATAATCCAGATCGAATACTTAATATAAGAACCTATCGAGAACGTTTCCAAACGATGCTTGATGCTTATAATGTTAATTTTTATCCTGCTAATGGATTTAACTGGACTTTAGAAGATGATGATAGTGGTCATAATTATTCTTACATTAAACATTGTATCAATCAAGGTAATGCAAGTTGTCAAACAGTTATTGATTTTTATGCTCAAAATGGGAAAGATTTAACCAATATGTCTTGTGATTCAGTTAGAAATTTTGACTTTTCTCAATATAACAATAGCAATAATAATCCTAATGATGACATAAATGGAGATTGGTTTGTTTCTAATTGTAAAACTTGTGATCAATCATCTGCTTATAATTGTACACCTAATTATGATTTAGGAACTTGTACAACTGGTGATGATATTATTTATACTGATTCATCTAATGGAGTTATTAGTGATGATTATTGGAATAACTGTGTTTTTAACGATAATGGTGATTACGATATAAATCCTCATAAAGTTTCTGATAAAAATAGTAGTTTAACTTATTATGATGATGAACTAAGTAATAAATATTGTGAAATTTATTGTATTGAAGATTTAAATGCTTCTTTAGTTTCACCTAATATTAGTGTTGAAGCGGGGACAAGATTTGCTCTTGGTTATAGTAGCGTTAATGGTAGTCGTACTTGTAAAACCAAAACTGTTGATTGGGATGGATTTTTGGATGATTTAAAAGAAGTTACTCAGGAAATTGTCGATAATTATGCACAAATGAAAGCTGAAGAAAAAGCGAATGACGTAGAATGGGAAAGTCGTGAAAGTTGTTCGACTTGTTGTAAATCTTATGAACAATGTGATAGTGTGGAAGACGAAAATTGTCGTGGTGAATGTAATAATTGTGGTACATTATATACACCAGAAAAAAGTCAAGTATGTTTTGATATAAAAGTTAGTACAGATTTAGGAACGTTTATTGGTCATAAGTGCGTACCTTTGAGAAGCAATTGTACTGGCCCTACAAAATATAGTGCATCTTCAAACGCATATTTATCTTCAATAAAAAAAGCTCAAGGTTATGTTGAGCAAATGAAATCTTGTTCTGAATGGGAAGATGATGAAGTATATACAGTTGATCCACAAGCGACAGTAATTTATAGTGATGGTATCAATTATGACTATCGAGATAAATTAGATAGTAATACAACTTATTCAATTGAAGATAAATCTGATTGTGTTGGTGATAAAGTAAACATTATAACATCTTGTAGTGATGACAGTTGTACTGTGACTTCAATTCCAGTGAATAATTGTAGTGGTGATGGACATTATGCAATGATGACAAGAACAGCTAAAACTAGATTTACTTTAAAGCCAGATGTTTTTAGATATGTTTTAAAATCTAATCACTTATCAATTCATCCAAATGAATTGGTTAATTATGATATTCCTAATTTTACGACAAATTATATTGATATTGGTTTTCCTAATTTTCCAGTTTCATTTTCAGCTCCAGATGGAGTATATGGAACTAAACACGGAAAAGGTAAATTTGATATTGAATATAGTAATTTAGGTAATGTAAAAAGTGGAACAACAATGGTTGATACTATCTTAAGTGGTAGTAATATATCAGATAGTGATGATGAAGAATTTGGAAAATGGATTTGTGAATATACCGTTTATTCTGATTTATTACCAGAAGATGGTCCAAATGATGGTGACAATAACGTAGGACCTGGAGATATAGATTTGATTTATCGTCCAATTGATTTATATAATCCATTTCCAGATATCGATGCAAGCAGACGGGATACAGGAGCCAATTGGTGTGATCAAAGTGGTGATTGTAGTTATGATAATTTGAGTGTTCAAGCTTATATTTACAATAATCGAGGTGTTGCATATGATGAAGTATATGAACAAGAACCAATGTATACATTTGTATTAAATCCAGCAATTATAAAAGAAATAAGAGAGTATAATGACGAAAATTCTTATTCTTCATATACCGGTAGTTTAGGCACTACTCAATATTTCGATTATAAATGTGAAGAAGGTACTGGTAGGGGATGTATAAGTGAATATTTATCATATTTAATTGATATCACTGATGCTAAAAACAAACCTGGAACATGTGTTGATGATAAATTCCGCAATTCTAGTGATTCAAATAGTTTTTATGGATGTAGATATTAATTGGTACTTTGTTAGGTAATGTTAGTGAAATCAAAAACTAGTGATAATAATAAATTGATAAGGTCAAATTGTATATTTGATCTTTTTTTATTAATAAATATTCAGTATTTTTTTGACTAAATTAAGCTTGACTAAGCATCAAAAATAAGATAAAATTTAAATAGTTAAAATAGAGGTGTAGAGAAATGAAAAAATAGCAAAAATAGTTGGCATTTACTAAATAATGTTTTTACTTTAATTGAATTATTGGGCGTATTGATAATACTAGCAGTAATTGCCTTAATAACATTTCTCATCATAGATAATACCATAAAAAATAGTCGGGAAAAATCATTAGAAAGAACAATATTGGTTATCCAACTGAAAAACAACTCCTTTATCTAAATAAAATTCAAAGTAAGGGCTTTTTAGAAACACTAATTGTAAATCCCTGTGACTAATGAGGAATTATTTGGTTGTGTTTGGTATTATTGGAAAACAAATTATAACCAATATATATTTGAATATGATAGTGAATGTGTAGATATGGATAATGAATCAGTAAAGTTTAATAAAATGTAAGTTATGAAATGAGTAGTGGAAGTATTAGTTGTACCTCAACTAATATAAGTAACTTGGAAGTTGATACGTAATTTGTAAATAGATAATAGTAACGAAAAAAATTGGAATTCTGTTAATAATTTTACTTTTACAATATATTTGAGTAATAATACTTATAACATGAATTTTACAATTAAGAACAAGCGATGTTCAGTAACTTATGCAATAGTAGTTAACAATTCTAATATTATGCAAAATGTTAAATGTTTTATTTGGGTACGGCTGTGAATTAGTATTTGTTCGTTGTAAAATTATTATTTATTTCATATAAAAGCACTAATTTGCCTATATTTTATTGACATTAATTTAAAGTTATGCTAATATTTATTTAGACACGAAAAAGTGTTTTTATTTTAGAAAAAAATCATATAATTAAAGAGGTGGCTTATGAATAAAAAAGAAGTTACAAAAGAAAAAGATGTAAAAGAAAAAGTAACTAAAAAAATCGAAAAAAAAGAAACTAAAAAGAAAGAAAAAAGTAAAAAAGTTAAGAATGAATCATTTTTTAAATCAGTTAGAAATGAAATGGATAAAGTTCGTTGGCCTTTAAAAAAAGAAATGGTTAAATATTCAATTGCAACATTATCATTTATTATTTTCTTTGCGTTATTCTTTACTTTAGGCGATTTAATTATCGCTGGTGTTAAGTTGTTGGTGAGATAATGGAAAAAGAATGGTACGTAGTTAACACTTATTCAGGGCATGAAAGTAAGGTTAAAGAAAAACTAGAGATGCGTGCTTCTAGTATGGGACTAGAAGATTATATCTTTAGAGTAGTTGTTCCTGAACAAACAGAAGTTGAATATAAAGATGGTGTCAAAAAAGAAAAAGTAAAGAAAATGTTTCCAGGATATATATTAGTTGAAATGATCATGACTGATGAAGCTTGGTTTGTGGTTAGAAACACACCAGGTGTAACTGGATTTATCGGCAGTAGTGGTAAAGGAGCAAAACCATTTCCATTAACTCCAGCAGAAGTTGATAAAATATTAGGTTCAATGGGAATGAGTAGATTAGATATTGCTAACGAATTAAAAGTTGGTGACCAAGTTAAGGTAATCGAAGGACCATTTGCTAATATGTATGGTAAAGTTACAAGTATCAACTTAGAAAAACAACAATTAGAAGTAGCTTTAGATTTATTTGGTCAAGAAACTAACGTCGAATTAGAATTAACCCAAATTTCTAAAGCATAAAATATTTACAAATGTAAAAAAATGTGTTATTATGATTAGGCTATATATTTTATTATATAGATGTGGGAGATTGATTTTAAGCGGATGATCATTATAACCACAACGCGAAAAATAAAATTAGGAGGTGTTTTCGTGGCAAAGCAAGTAGCAAGTAAAGTTAAATTACAAATTCAAGCAGGTAAAGCGACTCCAGCGCCACCAGTTGGTACTGTTTTAGGTCCAAAAGGAATTAACCTACAAGAATTTTGTACAAAATATAATGATGCAACTAAAGATAAAATGGGAGATGTTCTACCAGTTGAAATTACTATTTATGATGATAGAAGTTTCGATTTTGTAGTTAAAACTCCACCAGCTGCTTTCTTAATCAAAAAGGCTGCTAAAGTAAAATCTGGTTCAGCTAAAGGAAGTAAGGAAATAGTTGGTTCACTAACTAAAGAACAAGTTAAAGAAATTGCTGAAACTAAATTACCAGATTTAAATGCTAATACTTTAGAAGATGCTATTAAAATCATCGAAGGTACAGCTGTAAATATGGGAATTGAAATTAAATAACATAGATTAATTCTATGTGGAAGGAAAATATCCGCTAGACCACATAAGGAGGTAAAAATGAAAAAAGGTAAAAAATACGTTGAGGTAGCAAAATTAGTAGAAAAAAATAAATTATATACTAAAGAAGAAGCTATTAGTTTAGTTAAAAAAACATCAACAACTAAATTTGATGCTTCAGTTGAATTAGCTATGAATTTAAATTTGGATACTAAAAAGGCTGATCAACAATTAAGAGGTACAATTTGTTTACCAAATGGTACAGGTAAAACAAAAAAAATCTTAGTTATTGCTAAAGGACCAAAAGCTCTAGAAGCAAAACAAGCTGGTGCTGATTATGTTGGGGATACTGATTATTTGGAAAAAATCGAAAAAGAAAATTGGTTTGATTTTGATGTATTAATAGCTACTCCAGATATGATGCCACAATTAGGTAAATTAGGTAAAGTATTAGGTCCAAAAGGTTTAATGCCAAATCCTAAAACCGGAACAGTAACTATGGATATTAGTAAAGCAGTTGCCGAAGTAAAACAAGGACGTATCGAATATCGTACTGATTCATATGGTAACGTTCATGTAATAATCGGTAAAGTAAGCTTTGACTCTAAACAATTACTTGAAAATTTAGAAGCCTTTGTTTCATTAATTTTAAAAACTAAACCATCAGTTGTTAAGGGGACTTATGTTAAAAATATAAGTATCGCTACAACGATGGGACCTGGTATTAAAATTGATGTAAATTCTTTTGACAAGTAATAAATAGTATGTTATAATTAATTTGTTGTGTGAAGTACCGTAGACAGTAGGTGTCAGTTTGACTTAATTTCCTACCGAGGACAGAAGAAAGTTTTCTAATGCTCTATACGGTAAGTATGGAGCATTTTACGGTATATTATAATTCAAGGAGGTGCGTGATGGCAAATCAAAAAATAATAGCTAAAAAGCAAGAAACAATTGAAGAAATAACTAATAAAGTTAAAGAATCTGCTTCAATGGTTTTATTTGAATATCATGGCTTAACAGCTAATGAAACAATTGAACTAAGAAGAAAACTAAGAGAAACTGGTTCAAGTTATAAAGTATACAAAAATACTTTATTAAAAAGAGCTTTAGATAGTTTAAATATCGATATGGATAGTGAATTAAATGGACCTAAAGCTATTGCTTTTGGTACTGACGCTGTTGCTCCAATTAAAGTGTTAAGTGACTTTGCAAAAAATCATGAAGCTTTAGTTATGAAGATTGGTTATGTCGATGGAGAAGTAGCTGATGAACATATGTTAAAACAATTAGCAAGTATTCCATCAAGAGAAGGTTTACTTACTATGTTAGCATCTGGATTAATGGGTGTTGTAAAAGATTTATCAATTTGCTTAGATTTATATAGCAAAGATTTAGAAAAATAGAAAGGAATGATTATAAATGGCAAAATTTACAAAAGATGAATTTATTAGTGGATTAAAAGAAATGACTATTCTTGAAGTTAAAGAATTAGTTGATGCAATGAAGGAGGAATTTGGTGTTGATCCATCAGCTGTAGCTGTTGCTGCTGGACCTGTAGCTGCTGCTCAAGACGAAGGACCATCAACTGTTACAGTAACATTAACATCTGCTGGACCTAACAAAATCGCTGTTATCAAATTAGTTCGTGATATCACTGGTTTAGGATTAAAAGAAGCTAAAGATTTAGCTGATAACGGTGGAGCTGTTAAAGAAAATATTGCTACAGATGAAGCTAATGAATTAAAAGCTAAGTTTGAAGAAGCTGGCGCAACTGTTGAATTAAAATAATTAATAAAATTAACTTTAAGCCTGTACTAAATTAGTATGGGCTTAAAGCATTTAAGAAAGGAAGGGTTTATGAGTTATTATTTTACTAATGATGAAAGCTTAAAAAGTGAGGTAAAAAAAATAAACGTTAAAATAAACAATCTTCCTTTTTCTTTTTATACGGATAATGGTGTTTTTTCAAAAAAAGGTTTAGATTTTGGAACAAGAACTTTACTAGAAAGTTTAACAAATATAAAAGGTAATGTTTTAGATATCGGCTGTGGCTATGGACCAATTGGTATTTATGTAGCTAAAACTTTTAAAACATCTGTCGACATGGTCGATATTAATAAAAGAAGTTTAGATTTAAGTTTAAAAAATGCCAAATTAAATAATGCAATTGTTAATATATTTGAAAGTAATTTATACGAAAATGTTAATAAAAAGTATGATTTTATTATTACCAATCCACCGATTAGAGTAGGTAAAAAGATACTATATCAATTATTATTTGAAGCTAAAAAATATTTAAATAAAGATGGCGAATTATGGTTAGTTATCAATAAAGATCAGGGAGCTAAAAGTGTATTAAAAGATTTATCTTTAGAGTATAAAGTTATTGTTATTACGAAAAATAAAGGTTTTTTTGTAATTCGTGCTATAAATGATTGACATGTTGATTATATTTTGATAAAATTATAAATTGGTGACATCTACTTTTGTTGCAACAAAATTAATAGTATATAGGGGTGAAAGAGTGGCATATACAATCAAAAAAATTGGAGATTATCGCGAAAGAAGAAACTATGCGAAAGCAAAAAATGCAATTGAATTAAACAATTTGTTAGAAATTCAAAAAAAATCTTATAATTGGTTTATGACTGAAGGTATCAAAGAAGTATTTGATGATATTTTTCCTGTAGAAAGTTTTACAGGAAATTTGTCGTTGGAATTTGGTGATTTTAGTTTTGATCAACCTAAGTATTCAATCAAAGGGTGTAAGGAAAGATACGCAACTTATGCTGCACCTTTAAAAGTTGAAGCTAGACTTTTTAATGGTGAAACTGGAGAAGTAAAAGAACAAGAAATTTTCTTAGGTGATATGCCAATAATGACCGAAACAGGAACGTTTATAATTAATGGTGCGGAAAGAGTTATCGTATCACAATTAGTTCGTTCTCCAAGTTGTTATTATGGTAAAGAAGTCGATAAGAAAAATGGAAGAGTAACAATTACTAGTCAAATTATCCCAACACGTGGAACTTGGCTAGAATATGAAATCGATTCAAGAGATGTTATTTATGTTAGAATCGATCGAACAAGAAAAGTACCTATTACCACATTATTAAGAGCAATCGGTTTAAATAGTGATGAAGATATTATCGATTTATTTGGTGAAAATGAATTAATCACTAAAACAATTGAAAAAGACACTAATAAAAATACTGACGAAGCATTAATCGATATTCATTCTAAATTAAGACCAGGTGAACCATCAACTTTAGATAGTGCGAAAAATCAATTGATCACTAGATTTTTCGATGCTTTTAGATATGATTTAGCTAAAGTTGGTCGTTACAAATTTAATAAAAAGCTAAATGTTTTAGATCGTTTGTTAGGTTGTAAATTAGCTGAAGATATTGTTTTAGATGATGAAGTTATTGCTAAAAATGGCGACTTAGTTACTAAAGAATTATTAGAAACATTAAGACCTGTTTTTGATAGTGGTTATGGTGTTAAAGATGTTTTAATTAACGAAGAGTTAGATAATTATAATAAGGTTCAAATAGTTAAAGTTTATAGTAATACTGATAAAGACAAAGTCGTTAAAATTATCGGTAATGATCAAACAATCGATGAAAAAAGATTAACTATTTCTGATATTTATGCATCAGTATCATATTATTTAAATTTATTTGATGGTATTGGTTCATTTGATGAAATTGACCACTTATCTAATCGTCGTGTTAGACAAGTAGGGGAATTATTACAAAATCAATTTAGAATTGGTGTATCAAGAATTGAAAGAGTAATTAGAGATCGGATGAGTACTCAAGAAATAGCTGAAGTAACTCCTAAAAGTTTAATTAACATTAGACCACTTACTGCAGCTATTAAAGAGTTCTTTGGATCAAGCCAATTATCACAATTCATGGATCAAACTAACCCAATTGCTGAATTAGCTAATAAAAGACGTCTATCTAGTTTAGGTCCAGGTGGATTATCAAGAGATCGAGCTGGTATGGATGTTCGTGACGTTAATCCATCACACTATGGTAGATTATGTCCAATCGAATCTCCAGAAGGACCTAATATCGGACTTATTACTGCTTTAGCAAGTTATGCTAAAGTTAACGAATATGGTTTCATTATGACACCATATCGTAAAGTTGAAAATGGTAAGTTAACCGATGAAGTTGTTTATATGACAGCTGATGAGGAATTAGATCATTATATTTCTCAAGCAACTGTTAATTTAGATGATAAAAACTGTTTTGTCGATGAAAAAGTACCAGTTAGATATCATGGTGATAATATTATTATCGAATCTAGTAAAGTCGATTATATCGATGTCTCACCACAACAAGTTATATCAATTACAACCCAAGGTATTCCTTTCCTAGAACACGATGATGGTAAAAGAGCCTTGATGGGTTCAAACATGCAACGTCAAGCAATACCTTTATTAAAATCTGAAGCACCATTAGTTGGTACTGGTATTGAAGCTATTGCTGCTCGTGATGGTGGTTCTGTTGTCATCGCTAATGCTGATGGGGTAGTTGATTATGTCGATGGAAGAAAAATCGTCGTTAAAACAAAAGGAAATAAAGATACTTATTATTTAAATGGTTATGAAAGAAGTAATAACGGAACTTGTTATCATCAAGTACCAATTGTTCGCGCTGGCGATATTATTAAAAAAGATCAAGTTATCGCTGATGGACCTTCTTCTGATATGGGAGAAATGGCTTTAGGTAAAAACGTTACTGTTGCTTTCATGAACTTTAATGGATATAACTATGAAGATGCCGTTATTTTAAATGAAAGATTAGTATCTGATGACGTTTATACTTCAATTCATATTGAAGATTATCAAATTGAATGTCGTGATACTAAATTAGGACCAGAAGAATTTACAAGAGATATTCCTAATGTCGGGGAAGAAGCTCGTAAAAACTTAGATGAAAATGGTATTATTCGAATTGGTACCGAAGTTAAAGATGATGATATTTTAGTTGGTAAAGTTACTCCTAAAGGAATGGCCGAATTAACGAGTGAAGAAAAATTATTACACGCTATTTTTGGTGAGAAAACAAGAGAAGTAAGAGATACATCATTAAGAGTTCCTCATGGTGGGGAAGGTATTGTTCACGATGTTAAAATATTTACTAAAGAAGATTCTGATGAACTACCTGCTGGTGTTTCTAAAATAGTTCGTGTTTACATCGCTCAAAAGCGTAAGATTTCAATCGGTGATAAAATGGCTGGACGTCATGGTAACAAAGGTGTTATCTCATTAATATTACCTAAAGAAGATATGCCTTATATGGCTGATGGAACACCAATCGATATTTTACTTAACCCATTAGGTGTACCAAGCCGTATGAACATCGGACAGATTTTAGAAATGCATTTAGGTGCTGCTGCTAAAAAATTAAATATTCATGTTATGACACCAGCTTTTGATGGTGCAACAAGAGAAGAAATTATCGACGCTTTAAAAGAAGCAGGATTAGATGAAGATGGTAAAATGGTTTTATATGATGGTAGAACTGGTGAACCATTTGATAATCGTATTTCTGTTGGTGTTATGTATATGATTAAACTACACCACATGGTTGATGATAAATTACACGCTCGTTCAACTGGACCTTACTCATTAGTAACGCAACAACCATTAGGTGGTAAAGCGCAATTTGGTGGTCAAAGATTTGGTGAAATGGAAGTTTGGGCATTATATGCTTATGGTGCTGCTCATGTATTACAAGAAATGATGACAATTAAATCAGATGATGTCGTCGGACGTGTTAAAGTATATGAAGCATTAGTTAAAGGCCAACCATTACCACCAAGTAGTGTTCCAGAAAGCTTTAGGGTATTAATTAAAGAATTCCAAGCTTTAGGCTTAGATATTAGTGTTTTATCAGAAAATGGCAAATTAGTTGATATGAAAGAAATCGAAGCAATGGATCAAGAAGGATTTGTCAATATTGAAGATTTTGAAAATAGTATCGAACCAATGACTTTGACTGATAGTGAACCACTTGAAGAAGATGATGAGTTTGAAGATGATGAAATCGAAGAACCAGAAGATTTAGACGAAGAATTAGAAGATATAGAGAAGGGGGCTATGTAATGAATATTAATGAATTTGAAGGATTAAAAATTTCTATAGCATCTCCAGAAAAAATTCGTTCTTGGTCTTATGGCGAAGTAAAAAAAGCTGAGACTATTAATTACCGAACTTTAAAACCTGAAAGAGACGGATTGTTTTGCGAAAAAATATTCGGTCCAACTAAAGATTTTGAATGTGCATGTGGTAAATATAAAAGATTAAGATATAAAAATATCGTTTGTGATCGTTGTGGAGTTGAAGTAACTCGTAGTAAAGTAAGAAGAGAACGTATGGGACATATCGAGTTAGCAACTCCTTGCTCTCACATTTGGTTTTTTAAAGGTGTACCATCTAGAATCGGTCTAGTTCTAGATATGTCACCTCGTGACTTAGAAGAAGTATTATATTTTGTTAGTTATGTTGTTCTAGATCCAGGTAGTGCTCCATTAGAGAAAAAGCAAACTATCTCTGATAAAGAATATCGTAGTTATTATGAAAAATATGGTAATTCATTTAGAGTTGGTATGGGTGCGGAAGCAATTAAAGAATTACTAGAACAAGTTAATCTAGAAGAAGAAGTAAATACTATTAAAGAAGAAATCGAAAGTATTAAAGACTCAACTAGTCAAAAAAGAATTAGATTAATCAAAAGATTAGATGTTTTAAATGCTTTCTTAGAATCAGGTAATCGTCCTGAATGGATGATCTTAGAAGCACTACCAGTAATTCCTCCAGAACTTAGACCAATGATTCAATTAGATGGTGGTAGATTTGCAACATCTGATTTAAATGACTTATATAGAAGAGTAATCAACCGTAACAATCGTTTGAAAAAATTGATGGAATTAGGTGCTCCTTCAATTATTATTCAAAATGAAAAAAGAATGCTTCAAGAAGCAGTTGATGCTTTATTCGATAACGGTAGACGTGGTAGAAATATAACTGGTGCTAGTAATCGTCCACTTAAATCTTTATCTAGTATGTTAAAAGGTAAACAAGGTAGATTTAGACAAAACTTATTGGGTAAACGTGTTGATTATTCTGGTCGTTCAGTTATCGTTGTTGGACCATCACTTAAAATGTATGAATGTGGTATTCCAAAAGAGATGGCTTTAGAGTTATTCAAACCACACGTTATCAATGGTTTAGTTACTAAAGAAATAGCTTCTAATATTAAAGCTGCTAAAAGAATGATTGAAAACCAAGATGAAAGAGTTTGGGATATCGTTGAAGAAAAGATAGCTGAACATCCAGTTTTATTAAACCGTGCTCCAACTTTACATAGACTTGGTATTCAAGCTTTCCAACCTAAATTAATTGAAGGTAGAAGTATCAGACTTCACCCATTAGTATGTACTGCTTTTAATGCTGACTTCGATGGTGACCAAATGGCTGTTCACGTACCTATTTCTGATGAAGCACAAGCTGAAGCAAGAATCTTAATGTTAGGTGCTAATAACATCTTATCACCTAAAGATGGACAACCAATCGTTACTCCAGGTCAAGATATGATTTTAGGTAACTATTATATAACCATTGAAAAAGCTAATTTAAAAGGTGAAGGAAGAGTATTTAAAAATGATAATGAAGCTTTAATGGCTTACGAAAGAAGAGAAATAACTCTACATACTCGTATTGCTATCCCAGCTAAATCATTTAAGCATAAAATTTTCCCTGATAAATATTTAGATAAATATTTAGTTACAACGCCAGGTAAATTATTATTTAATGAAATTTTCCCAGATAGTTTTCAATATATCAATGATGGTAGTGAAGAGAATATTGAAAAAATAACACCAAGTAAATACTTTGTTGATCGTGGTAAAGATATCAAAGAAGAGATTTCAAAGATGGAATTAGTTAAACCATTTGGTAAAAAAGTATTAACTAAATTAATTGCCCAAATTTATAAAAGATATCAAACTACTGAAACTTCCGTTATGCTTGATAAGATGAAAGATTTAGGATTTAAACATTCTACTTTATCAGGTATTTCAATTGGTATTGGTGATATTATTGAATCTAAAACTAAACCAGAAGTTTTAGCTGAAGCAAGTGCGAAAGTAGATACAATTAATAAGCAATTTAAACGTGGTTTAATTACTGATAGAGAACGTTATGAAAATGTTGTTGATATATGGAATGAAGCTAAAAATAAAATTGCTGCTGAGTTAGAAGGATTTATTAAAACTCATAAAGATAACTCAATTTCTATGATGATCGATTCCGGTGCTCGTGGTAATATGTCTAACTACAACCAAATGGCTGGTATGCGTGGTTTAATGATGAAACCTACTGGTGAAGCAGTTGAGATACCAATCACATCTTCATTTGTCGAAGGTGCTAATGTATCAGAATTCTTCTTAGCGACTCATGGTGCTCGTAAAGGTGCTGTTGATACAGCCTTAAAAACAGCCGATGCTGGTTACTTAACTCGTCGTTTAGTTGATGTAGCTCAAGACATGATTGTTAAAGAAGATGATTGTGGTACTAGTGAAGGTGTTATTGTCGAAGCATTTATCGACGATAAAAATAATACTGTTGTTGAAAGTCTAAGAGATCGTATCGTTGGAAGATTCACTAATAAAAGAGTTATCAATCCAGAAACTAAAGAAGTTATTGCTGAAAGAAACACTTATATTACTGAACAATTAGCCGATAAGATAATTAAAGCAGGTATTACTAAAGTACCTATTAGAACCGTTTTAAATTGTAAGACTGAACACGGTGTATGTTGCAAATGTTATGGCCGTAATTTAGCTACTGGTTCTTTAGTTGAAGTTGGTGAAGCTGTAGGTATTATGGCTGCTCAATCAATTGGTGAACCTGGTACTCAATTAACAATGCGTACAATTAACTCTGGTGGTGTTGCTGGTGATGATATTACTCAAGGTTTACCTCGTGTTCAAGAATTATTTGAAGCGCGTAATCCAAAAGGTAAAGCAACTATTTCGGAAATTAATGGTAAAGTTACTAAGATTGAAGAAGAAAATGGCAAATTTGAAATTACTGTTGCTAACGATGCGGAAACTAAAGTTCATACAACTAATTATGGCGCTAAATTAAATGTTAGTTTAAATCAAGAAGTTGAAGCTGGTGACAAATTAACATTCGGTGCAATTAATCCTAAAGAATTATTAGTTGTAACTGATCCAATTACTGTACAACAATATATCTTATTAGAAATTCAAAAGGTATATCAATCACAAGGTGTTAGTATTTCTGATAAACACGTTGAGATTATTGCTAAACGTATGATTTCTAAAATCAAAATTATTTCATCAGGTGATTCATTATATTTACCAGGTACAATGGTTAATATTAATCATTTTGCTGATGTGAATAAACAACTTATTTTGGAAGGAAAAACTCCTGCTTTAGGTCGTCCTGTATTATTAGGTATTACTAAAGCAAGTTTGGAGACTGATTCATTCTTATCAGCTGCATCTTTCCAAGAAACAACTCGTATTTTAACTGATGCTGCTATTCATGGTCGAGTTGATGAATTAAATGGTTTAAAAGAAAATGTTATTATTGGTAAATTAATTCCAGCTGGTACTGGAGCTAGGAAATATAAAAAAGTTGATTATGACTTAGAAATACCTTACATTGATGATGAACCATTAGAAGCATTAGAACAAGAATTAATGGATTAAGTTCCATTAATTTTTTATTTAAAAGAAAAGTGTTTTAAGTTAGATAAATAAAAAAGTAT
The DNA here is from genome assembly GCA_944363915.1 of uncultured Bacilli bacterium. Taxonomy (GTDB): domain Bacteria; phylum Bacillota_I; class Bacilli_A; order RF39; family UBA660; genus Faecisoma. Next base: position 24,808 of record CALVVR010000001.1, read on the forward strand.
TAGTTATTTAAAAGTTACTAATACTTTTTATTTTTTTAATTTTTTGACAAATTGTTTTTCTTCTTCACTTTTTTCTAAAAGACTATCTTTAATTTGTTGATATTCTCTTATTTGTTGTTGGATTGTTTGTTCTTTAGATTTAACTTCAGTTTTTTCTTCATCATTAGTTTCTATTTTTATTTCTGGTTTTTCAACCTTTTTGTTATTTGAATGTTGATACTGAATAACTGTAGCTAATTGGGAAATGTTAGTTATACCGATCAATGGTAATAAATAATTAATTGGGAAATTAAAACATTTAGACAAATATAAAACAGTTAAAGTTATATATAAAAAATTAGTTTTAATTTTTCCTAACCAACTAGATTTAGGATGTTTACCATTTAATTCTGCTTTAGTTGAGACAAATCCGATTCCAAATTCTAAAATTAATGTTGGAAGCATTATTAAAGGGTTGACAATTAATAAAGGTAAAATCAATCCTAATGCAAACATCTTATCACTTATGACGTCTAACTTTCTTCCATATTCGCTTGTAGTATGCCATTTTCTAGCTAAATGACCGTCAAAAGCATCAGTTAAGCCAAATATACCAGCAATAATAGTAGCAATTGCAAAATTGCCAATTATCGAAGCAGGAACGAGTAAAAATGGAGCGACAATGCGTGATTTAGTTAGAATATTTGGCAATCTTTTTTTTAGTCTACCACTAAATGTCTTTTCTTTTTTTAAACTATTTAAATATTCCTGTTTATTTTTATTATATTCTTCAATAACTCGTTTAGCCTTTGACATATTACCCTCCTTAAGCACTATTATTTTACCACATTTCTAACTGTTTTCAACATAAAATTGATTATTAAATAATATAATATTGTGTATCAAGATAATTTGATACATTTAGGGAACTCGTAGGATTACGGTTTCCTTTTTTTTAGAAAAATGTAAAAATGTGGTAAATAATAATTAGATGTATACAAAATATGTCGAAAAATGGTATAATGTTTAATAGGTGAGGCTATGAAAAAGGTAGTTAATATTTTATTAGTTTCCATAATTTTGTTTATAAGCCTAGTTCCACCAATTCGTGCTGAAGAAGTAAGATACGGTTATGTAAATTCTACTTTTGGAAATGGTATAAAAGTAAGAAGTGGTCCTGGAACTAGTTATGATGATTTAAGTGATGGTTTAGCTGAAGGAGAACAAGTAAAAATCTTAAGTGAACATAAACCTGATGATGGTTCTAGTAAAAGTTGTAGTTTATGGTATAAAATTGAATTTGATGAAGTAGATTCTGGAATCGGTTATGCATGCGCTGATATGGTTAAAATAATTGAAATTCAAACTGATGAAGATTTTGAGGAAAGTTTAAAAGCATTTCCGGAAAGCTATCACGATGCTTTAAGACTATTACATACTATTTATCCAAATGCTATTTTTAAAGCATATGAAACTAGATTAGATTTTAATACGGTTGTTGAAAATGAATCTTTAGAAGGTCATAGTCTAATTTGGGATTCAAATAATTCAAGAGATGGTTTAAAATTAATGGATAGTTATAATTATAAAACCAATAAATTTGCTAATAATTATTCTGGTGGTGGTCCAACTTGGTATGCAGCTAATTCTGAAACGATTGCTTATTATATCGATCCAAGAAATTTCTTAACAAAATCAAGAGTATTTATGTTTGAAAGCCTATCATACAATGCTAGTATTCACACTGAAGAGGGAGTGGATGCTATTTTAGTGGGAAGTTTTATGGCTAAAGAAAAAGTTGATGGTGGTGACAAGTCATTTGCTGAAGTTATTATGGCAGCAGGTAAAAAATATAATATAAGTCCATATTATTTAGCTAGTCGTATTTTACAAGAAACCGGTTATACTAGAAGTGCTTTAGTAAAGGGAGATTATGATGGAAAATATGATAAATATGACGGTTATTATAATTTCTTTAACTATGATGCAACTGGTACTGACATAGTAGGTAATGGTTTAGCTTATGCTTACAAAAAAGGTTGGAATTCGGAAGAAAAAGCGATTATGGGCGGAGCTAGTTTGATTGAATCTGGTTATATTAGTTCTGGACAAGATACAAATTATTTTCAAAAATGGGATGTTGTTTGTGATGCTAAAGATTTAGATGATTGTAGCTTTTATTGGCATCAATTCCAGCAAAACATTGAAGCTCCTTATAGTGAGGCTTATAAAACTTATGATGGCTATAAAGAAACATTTGATGATAAATTATATACTTTACCATTAATATTTACTATTCCTGTTTATAAAAACATGCCTGAAAAAACATCTTTACCAAGTGAAGATAATCCAATTAATTATTTAAAAACCTTAACCGTTGATGGTAAGAGTGTAGCTAATTTTAATAGTTTAAAAACAGCTTATACAATTAGTATTCCAGAAACTAAAAAATCGGTTAAAATAGCGGCGACAAGAATTGAAAGTAGATCTAAGATTACAGGAACGGGAACAATTGAAATAACTAAAGATGGTCAAGTTATTCCAATTACGGTAACTGCAGAAAACGGTGATAAATTACTCTATAATATTACTGTTAAGCTAACTAAAGTCGATGAAACTGCTATGACTTTAGATGAGACGATAGAAAATATTAAATCAGGAATATTTAAAGATAGTTATGTAACGGGTTTAACTAATGTTCAAACAATTTTGGAAGCAATAACAAAAGCTAATGAATTAGCTGAAGTTAAAGTTTATAATTTAAATAATAAAGAAGTTACTAGTGGTTCAGTTGGTACTGGATATAAAGTAACTATCACAGTTGGTGAAGAAAGTAAAACTTTTGAAGTAGTTATCTATGGCGATATTAATGGTGATAGTGAAATAACTGTTTTGGATTTATTAAGAGTACAAAAAGATATCTTAGATATTTCTAATTTATCAGGTGCTCAAGCAAAAGCAGCTGATGTTAGTAAAGATGGAAAAATATCTGCTTTAGATTTATTGAAAGTGCAAAAAGATATACTGGGTATATCTGAAATTAAACAATAAAGGAGTTGAAGAACATTATGAAAAAACTATATTTATTAATATTTGGAATTTTTTTAAGTTTTATTTGTATTAACAATGTTGATGCAGCAACTGCAAATATAAGTGTTAGCGCATCTAAATCGCGGGTTATTGTCGGTGATACAGTTAATATAACAATTAGATTATCTTCTTCAGCTAATATTGGTAGTTGGGATTTTAATGTAATTCCATCTTCCAATTTGACTTTAATTAAACGTAGTGATGGGTATGATGGATTAAAAGTTGCGGATGCTGGAGGGGCTTCTACTAAAAGTAAAACATATACTTTTACTTTTAGAGCAAAATCAAGTGGAACTGGTAGTGTTAAAATTAGTGTTAATGAAATCTATGAAATGACAAACGATGATTCGACGCCAAAAATGCAAGTGACAACTAATAGTACTAGTTTTACAGTTATGACACAAAGTCAGTTAGAAGCAAGTTATAGTAAAAATAATTATTTATCTAGTTTAGAAGTCGAAGGTCAAACTTTAACACCAGAATTTGATAAAGAAACTTTAGAATATAGTTTAGAACTAGAATATGGAACAGAAAGTATTAATATTATTGCTGATACGGAAGATTCTAAAGCCAGTATTGATGGTGATGGTGAAATTAAATTGTCACAAGGATCAAATGCTATAAAAATAGTTGTCACAGCTGAAAATGGAAGTACTAGAATATATAATATCAATGCAACTGTTAAAGAATTAGACCCAATTAATGTAATTTTAGACGGCACTAATTACTCGGTTATAAGAGAAGAAGAATTTTTACCAGGCACTAGTAGTGCTTATCAAGCTACCACTATTCAAATCGATGATAAAGATGTACCTGCTTATTACAATTCGGTAATTAATTTTACTTTAGTTGGTTTAAAAGATGAATCTGGAAATATTGATTTATATATTTATAAAGATGGTAATTACACTTTATATAATGAATTAACTTTTAATCAAATAAACATCTATTTACTTGATATGGATAAATCATTACTTCCAAGTGGCTATAAACAAGAAAATATTACTATTGGCGATAAAACAGTAACAGCTTATACAAGGGATGGGTATGAATTTCCAATTGTTTATGGTTTAAATATCGAAACAGGAGAAAAAAACTTATATAAATATGATGTTAAAGAAAATACTTTACAACGAGTTGAAAATATTGATTCTAGTAAAGAAAATTTATATTTTAATATTATCATAGGTTCATTTGGATTTACAGCAGTTTCTTATCTATTCTTTATTAATTTACTAAGTAAAAAAAATAAACAACAAAGAGAGTTTTTAGAAAAAACAATGCAAATGAACATTAGTGACATTAAAATGAATAAGGATTTAGGTGATGAATTATATAAGAATACAACATTATCAAGAAAACAAATGAAACAAAAGAAGAAAGAAGATAAAAAGAATTTAAAACAACAAAAGAAAGAAGCAAAAAGAGATAAAAAAAATAAAGATAAAAGCGATGATGAAATGGCTGAACTATAGCCATTTTTTCTAACAAAAAAATACCTATCTAGGTATTTATGCTACTTTTTTTAAAGTTCTTAATTCTCTTGCACTCATTCTAATTGTTTCACCATTGTCTAGAGTTACTTTTTGTAAATTTGGTTTTCTTATATGTTTAGTAGCACGTAGAGAATGTGATCTTAAATTACCTGATAAAGGTTTTTTACTTGTTATTTTTTTAGCCATGTTTAATTCCTCCTTGTTTTTCTTCGCTATTACATTTTACTATATATTATGAAATAAGTCAAATACTTCTTTTAAAATTGTTTAAAATATAGTAAAATAAATACTAGGAGTTGATAGTATGGGACCACTTTACATAAAAACTGATAATAGTTTATTAAGTAGTTTGATTAAAATTGATGATTTAATTAGTTTTGCTATCAAAAATAATTTAAAAAGTTTAGCTATTACTGATGACAGTATGTATGGTGTCTTAGAATTTTATAACAAATGTAAAAAGAATAATATTAAACCAATTATTGGCTTAGAAATAGCCGATATTGTATTATATGCGATTAATTATGAAGGATATCAAAATTTAATACAACTAAGTACGATTAATTCTAAAAAAAAAGTTGATTTAAATACATTAAGAAAATATAGTGATGAATTAGTTTGTATTGTTCCATATTATAATCTAGAAAACTATGATAATTATAAGTTTTATAAATATTTATATCAAGGTTATACTAATTTAGATGAAAAGAAAAGTCTAACTGGTAAAACAGTTTATTTAAATGAAGTTCTATATTTAGAAGAAAATGATCGTAATTATTTAAAGTATTTATATGCCATTAATAAAGGAGTTAGTGTTAAAGAGATAAATATAAATAAGCATGATAATCATTTGTTAAATTATCGATTATATCCTAATGATTGCAATGAAGAAATAATTGATTTATGCAATGTTGTTTTACCTTTTAAACAAGATTTATTACCACTTTATAACTGTCCTGATGGTTTAGATAGTTATTCTTATTTAAAGCAATTGGTTATTCAAGGTTTAAAAGATATCTTTGGTGAAAAAGTAAATAAAGTTTATTTAGATAGACTAAAATATGAATTAAACGTAATTAATCAAATGGGATTTTGTAATTATTTTTTAGTAGTTTGGGATTATGTTAAGTATGCTAAAGAAAGTGGTATTTTAGTAGGACCGGGTAGAGGAAGTGCCGCTGGATCTTTGGTGGCTTATTGCCTTAAAATTACTACTGTAGATCCCATTAAATATGATTTATTATTTGAAAGATTTTTAAATTCTGAACGAATTAGTATGCCGGATATTGATATTGATTTTGAATATACAAGAAGAGAAGAAGTTTTGAACTATTGTATTAATAAATATGGAATTAAAAAAGTTGCGCCAATTATTACTTTTGGTACACTAGGAAGTAAACAGGTTATAAGGGATGTTGGAAAAGTTTTAAATATCGATAATAAAATGATAGATACTTTTGCTAAATTATTAGACTCAAGATTAAGTTTATACGAAAATTATCCAAAAATCAAAAAATATATTAAAGATAATCTTGAATTAAAAAAATTATATAAAATTGCCTTAAAATTAGAAGGCTTAAAAAGACATACGAGTATTCATGCTGCTGGTGTGGTGATGTCTAAGTATGATTTAGATAAAATAATACCTCTTGTTTATCACGATAACTTATATATAACAGGTTATTCGATGGAGTATTTAGAAGATTTAGGACTTCTTAAAATGGATTTTTTAGCTTTGAAAAATTTAACTTTAATTAATGATATTTTAAAAGAGGTAAATCTTAAGTTTGATGATATACCATTAAATGATGAAAAAGCAATTAAAATATTTACCGATGTTGATACAGTAGGAATTTTTCAATTTGAATCAGCTGGGATGATTAACTTTTTAAAAAAGTTTAAAATAAGTAGTTTTGATGATATTGTAGCAGCGATCGCTTTGTTTCGCCCAGGTCCAATGCAAAATATTGATACATATATCAAAAGAAAAAACTGTTTAGAAAAATATGAAATAATTAAACCTTTAGAGAAAGTTTTAAAATCAACTTATGGAATTATTATTTATCAAGAACAAATTATGCAAATAGCTCATATTTTAGCTAATTATTCTTTAGCTGAAGCTGATCTTTTAAGAAAAGCGATGAGTAAGAAAAAAGAAGATATTTTATTAAAAGAAAAAGATAAATTTATTAAGCAAACCATTCAAAATGGTTATACTAAAGAAACTGCCACTGATATTTACAATTTAATTTTGAAGTTTGCTTCTTATGGTTTTAACAAAGCTCATTCTGTTTCTTATGCTTTAATTTCTTATAAAATGGCTTATTTAAAGGCCCACTATTATCCAATTTTTATGAAACATTTACTATCGATGGTAATTGGTAGTGAAATAAAAACAAGAGAATATATTAACATGTGTAAAGGTAAAATCGATGTTTTAAAGCCAAATATTAATATTAGTGAAGTTGATTATATTATTTTAAAAGATAAAATTATTTATCCTTTAACTAATATTAAAAATGTTGGTTCGATTGCAGCTAAAGCAATTGTTGAAGAAAGAAAAAAAGGTAAATTTAAAGATATTTTTGACTTTTTTGTCCGTTGTTATGGTAAAAGTATTAATAATAAGGTAATTGAAAGCTTAAATAAAGCAGGTTGTTTTTTAGAGTTTTGTAACCAAAAAACAATTGATAATAATATGGATGTTTTAATTAATTATAGTGAATTAGGTGGATTATTAGGTGATTCTTTAAAACCAGAACTAGTTAATTATCAGGAATATTCTAAACAAGAACTATTAAATCGTGAAATCGAAGTATTTGGTACTTATTTAAGTAGTCATCCTGTTTTTAATTTAAAAAACAAGATTAAAGCCATAAATTTAAAAGATATTGCTAATTATTATAATAAAACTATTATTGCTTTAGTTTATATTGAAAAAATAAAAAAAGTGAAAACGAAAAACAATAAAGAAATGATCTTTATAACTGGTAGTGATGAGACTGGTATTTGTGAATTTATTTTGTTTTCGAATGAATTTTGTGATATAATTATAGGTAGTGTATATATGATAGAAGGCAAGGTTGAAAAAAGATTTGACAAATATCAAATAGTTATTAATCGAATAAAAAAGATGGAAGATGAAAAGTAAAGGATTTGTTAATTAGATTGTTAGAAATATTAATGATATTGGCTTTAGTTTAATCGATGATGCAAGACATTTGTATTAGTTATCAAAATTGCAAAGAAGATTTAGATATACTTGGTTATGCAAATATATTGTTACTAGAAAGTAGGATAACTCGAATATATAGATGGACTTGATTATTTATGAATTATTTAAGAATTTTAGTTAGGAGAAAGTTATGAAAAATAAAAAATTAGGTTTTACATTAGCTGAGTTATTAGGTGTTATCGTAATACTAGGAGTAATTACTTTGATTGCAACCGTTGGAATAAATAGTAGTATGAAAAAAAGCAAAGAAGAATTGTATGAACTACAAATTGATAACATAATAAGAGGCGCTAAAAATTGGGCAAGTGGTAATGTATTTGAACTACCTGCAAATGACGGTGAGGCAATTTACTTAACTTTACAAGAGTTAAAAGCAGCGGGATTTGTTGAGCAAGATATCACTAATCCTTTGACTAATGAATTATTTAGTGATCAATTACAAGTGAAAATTACGAAAGTTGACAATAATTATAATTATGAGATAGTAGAATAAAATATATTAGAGGTGAGAAAATGAATGTATTAGATATAGGAATTATTATTTTTATCATATTTGGAGGTATTTTAGGTTTAAAAAGAGGCTTTACTAAAGAACTAGTTGAAGCAGTTGGCTTTATAGTTGTTATTATTATAGCTTATTTTTTAAAAAATCCGTTATCTGTTTTAATGTATGAATATTTACCTTTTTTTAATTTTGGATTATTGAAAAATGTTGAAATATTTAATATTTTAATTTATGAAATGCTGGCTTTTATTATTTGTATTGTTGTATTATCGGTAATATTAAGAGTTATTTTATTAGCAACTTCAGTTTTTGAAAAAATATTAAATACAACAATTATTTTAGGTATCCCATCAAAGATAGCAGGTGCTTTTGTTGGCTTGATCCATCATTTTATTGTGGTATTTATCATTTTATATATTTTATCTATTTTCTGTTTTGATATTGATTTTGTTAACGAATCAGAATTAAAAAATAAAATTTTAAATAATACACCAATACTATCAGATATTGCTGATAAAGGAGTAGAAGTAGTTAACGAATTTTTAGTGTTAAAAGATCAGTATACTGATAAAACAATTAGTGAAAGTGAATTTAATTATCGAGCAATTGAACTATTCTTAAAATATGACATTATTACACCAGAAGCATTAGAAAAATTAATTGAAAAAGGTAAGATTGATGAATTTGATAATTATGGTGATTTAATTAAAACGTATAAGGAGGTTACAAATGGAAATTAAAGATAAAAATGAATTTCAAAATATTATTAATAGCGATTATGCTTTGGTCGATTTTTTTGCTACTTGGTGCGGGCCATGTAAAATGTTAAGTCCCTTAATTGAAAATATTGCCAATAGTCGTGATAACATTAAAGTTGCCAAAGTTGATGTTGATAAACATGAAGACTTAGCTAAAACTTATGGTGTTATGTCAATACCTACTTTAATTTTGTTTAAAAATGGAAAAGTAGTTGCTACTAAAGTCGGGTTTGTACCTGAGCCGTTATTAAGTGAATGGATCAATAGCAATCGCTAATGCAACGTTATTTTAGTGACATAAAAAAAGATAATTTGTTCTTGTTAAAAGATGAAGATTTATATCATATCAAAACAGTTATGCGGATGGGTGTTAATGATAAAGTTGAGGTTGTTTATAAGGAAAAGTTATATATTTGTAAACTAGATAAAGATTATAATGCCATTATTGAACAAGAAATAAATAGTACTATAGTTAATAAAATAGAAACGGTGTTATGTGTCCCTATTTTACAAGAACAGAAAATGTCTTTTATCTTACAAAAAGCGACTGAATTAGGAATTGATTTGATTATTCCTATTTTGACTTTAAGAAGTATGGTTAAAATAGATGGCAAAGAAGATAAAAAGATCGAACGTTGGCAACGTATTTGTAAAGAAGCTAGTGAGCAATCAAAAAGATTAACAATACCTAAAATAAGTGAAGTAAAAAAAATTACTGAATTGAAAATGGATGGTTTGAAAATAGTTTGTAGTACTAAAGAAAAAAATATTACGTTAAAAAAAGTATTAAAAAATAATTTGAAATGTGATAAAATAATAATGGTTGTTGGTCCCGAAGGTGGATTAACAGAAAAAGAGGAAGAAAACTTAGTTGATCTAGGGTTTATCCCGGTATCATTGGGAAATAATATTTTTCGGGTAGAAACAGTACCTATTTATTTACTTAGCATTTTGAATTATGAGATGGAGTGATTATGATGAAATTTATTATAGATAACATTTTAGCATATAAGTATGTTTATATTGGATTGTTAGCTTTACTTTTACTTGTGATAGTTTTAATTATTCTTTTTAAACCGAAAAAGGTAAAGCCTATTGAAGCAAGAATTGATGATGAACCTAAAAATAATGATAAAACAGAAATCGAACAAGTAATTGAAGCTTTGGAAGATAATAATGAAAGACGACCAATGACAACTTTTGAAGAGGAGCAAGAGGCCAATGCGATCATTAGTTATCAGGAATTGGTACAAGCTGTCAATGAAAAAAAAGCTCGTTTGGAAAAATCTGATGTTCCTAAAAAACTTGAACCGGAAATACCAGCTGAGTTATTAGAAAATGTTGAAGAAAAATCAACAGAAACTCCTAAGTTTAAAAATAGTGAATTTATTTCACCAATTTTTGGCAAAGATAGTAACAATGATAATTTTTTAAAAGAATTAAAAGATTTTAGAAATAATTTATGAAATATTATATAATTAATTTAGGCTGTAAAGTAAATGCTTACGAAGCTAAAGTAATGAGTGATTTACTAATTAATGCCGGATTTATTAAAGGAAGTATTGACGATGCGGATATATATGTTGTCAATACTTGTTTTGTTACTAATGTTGCTGAACATAAGTCTTTCCAAATGATCAGAAAAGCAATTAAACATCATCCTAAATTAGTTATTGTTTGTGGTTGTTTATCACAAATGAAGGAAAAAGAAGTATTAGCAATCGATGGTGTCGATATTGTTTTAGGAAATAAGGATAAAACAAAAATAATTGAGTATATTAATAATTATAAAAATAAAATTAGTAAAATTTATGATTTATCGAATACTGAATTTGAAGATATGCAGTTAAACAATTTTGATAAGACACGAGCTTTTGTTAAGATTCAAGATGGTTGTAATAATTTTTGCTCTTATTGTATTATTCCTTATACACGAGGTAATGTTAGAAGTAAGAAAAAAGAAGATGTTATTAAAGAAATTAAAAATTTAATTAATTATGGACATAAAGAAATTGTCTTAACGGGTATTCATACTGGTAATTATCACGATTCTAATTATGATTTTGCTGATCTTTTAAATGATCTTGTTAAAATACCTAATTTAAAACGTCTAAGAATTTCTTCAATTGAGATTACCGAGATAAATGATCGGATAATTAATATTATTAAAGATAATGATATTTTAGTAGATCATATGCATATACCTTTACAATCTGGTTCTGATCATATCTTAAAACTAATGAATCGAAAATATGATGTTGCTTATTTTATTAATAAAATAAATAAATTAAGGGAAATTAGGCCTTTAATTTCAATTACTACTGATGTAATTGTTGGCTTTCCTTATGAAACAGAAGAGTTATTTAATGAAACAATCAATAATATTAAAAATATTAATTTTACAAAATTACATGTCTTTCCTTATTCTGTTCGGGAAGGAACTAAAGCTAGCTTGATGACTGAGCAAGTTTCAGAAACTGTAAAAAAAGAACGAGTTAAAAAATTGTTAAATTTGTCAAAAGAATTAGAAGAGAATTATTTTAATCAATTTGTTGGTAAGTATGTAGATTTTATTCCTGAAACTTATAAGGATGGTTACTTGTATGGTCATACCGGTAATTATTTAGCAATTAAGACTTTAGGTGATAAAAGTTTGTTAAACAAGATAATTAAAGTAAAGATTGAAATGTTAGATTACCCATATTGTGTGTCTAGTATATGTCAAGACAATGTTGACATGAAGTAAGTTTTGTATTATACTAAAAATAGGTGATATTTATGAAAAAATATAAATTGCAACGAAAAAGTTTTACAAATGTTGTTTTTAATAATTTTTCTGCCACATTAAAAAGTTTTGGTGCTTTCGTTGGTTGTAGTTCATTAACGGGAATAAGTTATGGTATTGTTAGAAGTTTTGCCTTAGCTGATCAAAGCCGTGGTGTAGTAGAAGATAATGGTGGAATAGCGCCGATTTTGTTCTTTTGTTTTTCGATCTACTATGCTAAACAATTATATGATAACTTTAAAAAAGATAAAGCAAGATTTCTACGATTAGCAGATGAAATAGAAAAAGATCGTCAACGAAAAAGAAGGTTAAATGAAAATGTTGAAACACAGAAATATACTCCATCTGACGATTCCGAATATATTGAAGGCTCTACAGCGGGAAAAAGAAAATCACTAAACAATGGAATTTTCAAATCTAATGATATTTACTAAGATAGATTTTTCTATCTTTTTTTGATATAATTAAAAAGGTGTTTAGTTTATGAAATTATATATTAAAGGAAATTATCGTAAAACAATTTTTTCGTCCAATAAAGGCTATGTTATTGGTCTTTTTAAGGTTAGAGAAACTAATGATGAAGAAATGAAATTATATATTAATAAATCGGTAACTTTTACTGGCTATTTTCATGAATTAAATGAGGATGATATGTACTGTTTTTATGGTGAAACTGTCGATCATCCAAAATATGGAATTCAATTTCAAGTAAGTGATTACGAACGCTTGAAGCCAGAAGACGAAGATGGGCTAGTTGCTTTTTTAGCTAGTGATTTATTTAAAGGTATTGGCATTACTTTAGCTAAATCAATTGTCGATACATTAGGCAAAAATGTTTTAGATGAAATTTTAAAAGATGAAAGTTGTTTATTATTAGTTCCAAAAATGACTTCTAAAAAGGCTCATAAAATTTATGAAACATTATCAAAATATGAAGAGAGCCATCAAATGATAGTTTATTTGACTGATTTGGGATTTAATATGAAGGATGCTTTGGATATATATAATATTTATAAAAAAGATACAATTGCCAATATTGAACACAATCCTTATAGATTAATTGAAGATGCTGATGTAAATTTTGTTAAAGTTGATGAAATCGCTTTAAAATTTAATATTGAAGTTAATGACGAAAGAAGAATTAAGGCTTGTATACTTTATATTATGAATAAAATATTATTTGCTAATAGTGATACTTATTTAATTTATGATGAAATTGTCGAAGGTGTTTTTAATTATTTAAAAATCGATTTAGACATACATGAGTTTGATTTACTGTTAAAAGAGTTGATTGACGAAAATAAAATTGTGTTATTAGAAGATAAATATTATTTAAAAGATATGTATGATTCGGAAACTAATATTGTTAAAGAAATAAGTTATTTAATTAATCATAATATTTCTAAAAAAAATTTAGATAAAAGTATAGAAAAATTAGAAATAGTTAACAATATTAAGTATAATGACAAACAAAAAGAAGCGATAAAAAAATCTTTAGAAAATAATATTACGATAATTACTGGTGGCCCTGGAACGGGGAAAACAACGATTATTAAAGCTATTTGTGAATTATATATAGAGATAAATAAATTAGATTTGGATACTGCTTCTAATAAGATTGCTTTATTAGCGCCAACAGGTCGAGCTAGTAAAAGAATGAGTGAATCAACTTTACTACCAGCAAGCACGATTCATCGTTTTTTAAAATGGAATAAAGAAACTAATGAATTTTCCGTTAATGAATATAATAAAGCAATGCATAATTTAATTATTATTGATGAAGTCAGTATGATTGATTTAAAATTATTAGATTGTTTATTTAGAGGGTTAACAAGAAATATAAAGCTAGTTTTAGTTGGCGATCATCATCAGTTACCTTCAGTAGGACCTGGGAATATTTTAAAAGATTTAATTGAAAGTGATTTAATTGATACTGTTTATTTAAATACTTTATATCGTCAAGATGAAAATTCATATATTCCAACTTTAGCTCAAGAGATTAAAGATAATGCTTTAAGTGAAAATTTTTTAGAAACAAAAAGCGATTATACATTTTTAAAATGTAGTAGTTTATCAATTAAAGAAAATTTAAAAAATTTATGTCATCAATTAGTTGATAAGGGTTATGATTATAAAAGAGTTCAAATAATGGCTCCGATGTACGCTGGTATTAATGGCATTGACAATCTAAATAAAGAATTACAAGAAGTGTTTAATCCTAGTGATAGTACTAAAAACGAAATAAAATACGGTGACGTTATTTATCGGGAAAGCGATAAAGTTTTACAATTAGTTAATATGCCAGAAGAAAATATTTATAATGGTGATATTGGTGTGATTAAAAATATTTTAAAAATTGATCGAAAAACTTTTATTTATATAGATTTTGATGGTAATTTAGTTAAATATGAAAGTAAAGATTTAAATAAAATAACTCATGGTTTTATTATTTCAATTCATAAGGCTCAAGGAAGTGAATTTGAACTTATTATTATGCCAATATGTAATAGTTACAAAAGAATGCTATATCGAAAATTAGTTTATACTGGAATTACTAGAGCTAAAAAGAAATTGATTTTAATTGGTGAACCACAAGCTTTTATTTATGCAGTTAATAATAATAATGAAGTTGCACGAAAGACTAATTTATTAGAACGATTAAAGAATAATATCTTAAACAATGGTTAAAATAAAAATGTATGTTTATACATACCTTCATTTTTTCTATTAAAGAGGTGATAACATGAAAGAAACTCTAAAAAGTATGATGTTGATTGGAATTGGTATCGGAGCATCTGTTGCTTATCAAAAGTATAGTAAACCAGTAATGAAAAAAATGGAAAAATTTGCTAACAAAACAATGAGTAAAGTAAATAACAATTTAGAAGAAATGATGTAATTTAAAAACTTCCTTAACGGGAAGTTTTTAAGTAATTTATTCAACGGTAACTGATTTTGCTAAATTTTTAGGTTTATCAATATCACAACCTCTTAATTTAGCGGTATGATAAGCAATTAATTGAATTGGAATAATAGTTAATAATGGTTGAAATAATTGATTGTCAGGAATGACTATTTTTTCATCATAAAAATCGCTTTCTTCATCTAAAAAAGTAGTTGTTATATAAATAACTTTTGCACCTCTTGCTTTAGTTTCTTTAATATTACTGATTGTTTTATCTTTTAAATTTTTATCAGTAACGATGGCTATTACTTTAGTATCATTTTCAATTAAAGAAATAGTACCATGTTTCAATTCACCAGCGGGATAAGCAACACTATTAATATATGATATTTCTTTTAATTTTAATGATCCTTCTAAAGCTAGGGTATAATCGATACCCCGTCCAATGTAAAACACTTTTTCATCCATCTTAATCAAATCAGCTATTTTTGAATAATCATTTTTTAATAGATTGTTTAAATCTTGAATTAATTTATTAAAGTTATTTAAAATGTTTTCAGTTTTAGAATTATAGTAAGCAATTAAACTTAAAATTGCCACTTGACAACTGTAAGCTTTAGTAGTAGCTACGGCTATTTCACAACCTGCTTTAGTATAGATAACCTCTTTAACTTCTCTTGCAATGGAAGAGTTGAAAACATTAATAATTCCAATAGTATCACAGATATCTTTAACTTTTTTAAGACAAGCTAGAGTATCAGCTGTTTCACCAGATTGAGAGATAAAAATAACTAAGGTTTTTTTGTCAATAAAATTATCTTGGTAACGATATTCGCTAGCAATTTCAACTTTAGTTTCAATATGACAATATTTTTCAATTAAATATTTTCCAATTAATCCAGCATGATAAGCACTACCACAAGCAACGATATGAATCTGTTTATATTTTTTGATATTTGGTAATTTTTGATCACCGTTTAAAAAGGGAAGTAGGGTGTTTTTAATAACTTCTGGTTGTTCATAGATCTCTTTTAACATATAATGTTCATAATTTTGTTTGGACACATCTTCAATTGTACCATCATAAGTATAGACATCTTTATTTAAAACATTCAATCGTTTATCGTAAATTGTTATTTTATCTTTGGTTAAATGAACAATTTCATTATCATTTAATAAAATATATTGATTTGTATATTTTAAAATAGCTGGAATGTCACTAGCTAAAAAATTTCCTATATCACTTTTAGCAATAATCAAAGGACTATTTTTTTTGATCGCATAGATACTATTTAAATCATCGTCTAAAATAATTCCTAAAGCATAGCTACCCTTGATTAGTTCATTTAATTTAGATAATACTTTAATAATATTATGATTTTCTTGATATAGTTTGTCAATTAAACAAGCTAATACTTCAGTATCAGTTTCACTTTTTAACGAATAATTAGTTAATAATTTTTTTAATTCTTGATAGTTTTCAATAATTCCATTATGCACAAGCGTAATACTACCTTGTTTATGAGGGTGAGCATTTACCTTATTAGGACTACCATGTGTTGCCCATCTTGTGTGACCGATTCCTAAATAGGTATCAGTATTTTTATCGACTAATTTAATTAAATTAGTTAATTTTCCTTTTTCTTTAATTATATTTATTTTGTCAGTTACGTAGGCTATACCAGCTGAATCATAACCACGATATTCTAAACTAGTTAAGCCATCTATTAGAATAGGAATGGCTTTTTTCTTACCAACATAACAATAAATTCCGCACATATATTCCTCCGTGATTAAAAAAAGTGCATAATATATTTTTTGTCATAATCTTGATTTTATGGTTTGTAATATATTTGCGGGAGCACGTTCCCGTAACAGTATCCGCCGAATCTTTCGATAATCTGTTATCCTCGTCGACTTTTTAGTCCTGGCGCTAACAAAATAACTTTACCTCCATTAGCTATTAAGTTTTATATAATTATTATACGATATTTTAGTAATTTTGATAATAGTTTTAGTGTCAAACAGTTGTAATTTATTAAATTATATTATATAATCAAAGTAGGTGAATAGTATGAAAATTATGTCTAAATTAACGATTAAAAATTTATTTAAAAATAAAAAGAATTTTATTTTGTGTTTTATTAGTGTTTTATTATCTTGTATTTTATTATTTTCCGTTGGTTTAGCTGTATCAACAGTTAGACAAAATCAAATTAATAGTACAATTGATTTATATGGCGATTATCATGCTATTATCTATAATACTAATATTAGTGAAAAAGAAAAATTAAATGATGAAAGGGTTTTAAAATATTTTTATATTTTTCAAATTAAAGATAATTTATATAGTATTAGTGATAATTTTGATTTAGATTTAAAATTAAAAGGTAAAATGCCGACTAATAATAATGAGATAATTATTAGTTCAAATAAAGCTTATTTAGATAATTTATCAATTGGTTCATCTTTAGAAATTGATAATAAAGAATATGAAGTAGTAGGAATTTATAATTCACTTGCATTGCAAAATCTTAATTTAGATAATATAGTTATTACCAAAGAAAATGAACTTGATAGTGAAGCAATTTATTTTATATATTTAAAATCATATAAAGATATATATAATAATATAAGAGATATTGCCAATAGATTATCTAATTCTTCATATTCTATTAATAACTCATTATTATATTATTATGCTGGTGTTGATCCAAATGGTGATTATAGTAGCAATAATGATGCCGTTTATTTTTTACTTGCGCTGTTTTTATGCTTAGTTTTAGCCTTTATTATATTCTTTATTATTTATAATGCTTTTTCAATATCAGTAAATGAAAAGAAAAAGAAATATACGATGTATAAAAGTATTGGTGCAACACCTAAACAAATATTATATTCAGTATTTTTAGAATCAATAATTGTTTTAATTATTGCTATTCCTTTAGGATTTATATTAAGCTTAGGGTTTATTTCGTTAATCCTATTTATTATAAATAGCATGTTAGAAGGAATTGCTACTAATATTTATACAGTTTCAATTTATCCTATTTTTGTTTTGGTTTCTCTAGCTTTTGTTCTAGTTAGTACTTTACTAGCTACTTTATCAGTAGCTAGAATGGCTGGTTCAATTAACATAATAGAAGAGGTAAGACAAACTAAAAAGTTTAAATATAAAAAAGAAAATAGACTAGTAAAAAAATTATTTGGTATTAGTGGACAAATATCAGCTAATAGTGTTAAAAGGGATAGGGCAAAATATCGCATCACAACTATTTCTGTAGTGATTGGCATAGTTTTATTTTTGACAGCTACTTCATTATTGTCAATTGCATTATATAGTTATGAAGATAGTTATGCAGTTTCAAATAATGTTTATTTAAGCTATGCTGAAAATGATTTAAATAATACTTCAACAGAATATATTTTTGATTATATTAGCAATCTTGATTCTGTAAAAGAATATGTTTTTTATAAATCTGGATATTATAATTATCAAACAGTTGATAATGAAATAGGTAATATTAGTGTTATTTATGTTGATTCTAAAAATTATGAAAAGTTAAAAGAAAAGTATCAATTTGACAGTGCTGCTATTTTTAATATTTTAGATGATGATAAAAAAGCATTTAATCAAGAAAATATAACCTTAACTTTAACTCCAACTAGTAATTTTGCTAATCAAGAAGCTTTTGATGTTACTGCTAAAGTTATAAATGAATCTGGATTTTTAGAAGATATTTATCCTGGCGTTTTTACAACAAGTATTTTCCCAATTATGTTGTTAGAACAAGAAAAGCAAATTGATTATGTTACTCGTATTTATCTTATATCTGATGATTATTTAAAATTGGATCAAGAGATGCAGGAGTTAGTTGAAAATAATGAAAGAATATATTATCTTAACTATCCAGCAATGTATCATGAACAAGTTGTTTCAAATAATTGTGTTAAGTTAGTTATTTATATGGCTTTAGGATTAGTAGTCTTTATAACTGTAGTTAGCATTATTGGCACAATCAGTTCAAATTTAAATTTAAGAAGAAGAGAGTTTGCTGTTTTAAAAAGTTTAGGATTAACTAATAAACAATTTAATAAACTGATTTTTTATGAAAGTTTGATGTTGAGCTTAAAGTCATTATTATTTGGATTATTAATATTTATCTTAATAGCCGTAATATTTATAAGAATTACAATGCTTAATGAGACTACTTTTGATAGTTTGCTTGGTATACCTTTAAATATTTTTGTTCCCCCATTATTAATTTGTATTTTTGGAGTAATTATTATTAATTATTTATCATTTTTAATAGCTACTAGGAAAATAAAAAAAGATAATATTGTCGATGTTATAAAATCATATTAAAAAAAGAGTTTAATGACTCTTTTTTAAGGTATTAATATATTGTTTATAATGCTCTTTTGAAGGAAAAATTTGTAAGCTATCATAATTACCATGAATAAATACTTTATGATCAACTGCGAAGTCTTTATCAAACCTAAAAGAAATTCTTCTTTGTTTATCTACTTTAACAAAAGCGACAATTGAACTGGTTAAGATATCAATTTTATCATCATCGCCAATCGCTTTCAATTTTTTAATTTTTTCTTCAATTTTCGCACAATTAATAATAATATAAAAATTACCATTTCCTTTTTGAATAATCAATGGATCATTTTCTTCGACATCAGAAAAACTAGGTATAATAAGTCTTCCTTGGTTGTCGATTTTATTTTCACTATTTCCAAAAATTGGAATACTACCAAACATATGTTATTCCCCCTTTAACAGCTAGATATTATATTTTAAATTTTAGTATTTGTCAAATTTTTAAAGATTTAATTAATTTAATTGTCTAATAATGTTACATTTAATTCTTTAAAAAAACATATAATTGTGATATAATCAATAATAAGGATGTGGATTATGAGAGTTATAATAAGTGCAGGAGGAACTGGTGGACATATTTATCCCGCTTTAGCAATTATTAATAAAATCAAACAAAAGGAACCTAATAGTGAGTTTTTATATATTGGAACTCATGATCGAATGGAAAAAGATATTGTTCCAAAATATGGAATTCCTTTTAAACAAATTGAAATTTATGGATTTAATCGTAAAAAAATTTTTAAAAATTTTAAAACGATTAAATGTTTAATGAAAGCTAATAAAATATGTCAAAAAATAATTAAGGATTTTAATCCTGATATAGTAATTGGTGTTGGAGGGTATGTAACAGTTCCTGTTATTAAAGCAGCTAAGAAATTAGGCTATAAAACATTTATTCACGAACAAAACTCGGTTCCTGGTAAAGCTAACACATATTTGAGTAATTATGTTGATATGATCGGGATTTCTTTTCCATCGAGTAAACAATATTTTCCAAAGGAAAAAGTTATTTTAACAGGCAATCCTTGTAGTGAAGATGCTTTAGGTGTTATGTCTTGTGATAAAAAAGAATTTAATTTGGATAATAATAAGCCTTTAATTTTATTTGTAATGGGATCTTTAGGAGCTAGTAAAGTAAATGATTTTTTAATTAAAACGATGTCTTTATTTAACAATAAAGAATATGAAATTCTATATGTTACTGGAAAAGGGGATTATGATAAAATAAAAAAAATTAATTTTCCTAAAAATGTTAAGGTTGTTCCTTATGTCGATAAAATAACAAGAGTGATGAAAAAAACTGATATTATGGTAACTAGAGCAGGAGCAAGTACTTTAAGTGAAATTATTGCTTTAAAAATTCCTAGTATTATTATACCTAGTCCTTATGTTACTAACAATCATCAATATAAAAATGCTTTAGATTTAGTCAATAATAATTCAGCTCTGATGATTGAAGAAAAAGATTTAAAAGGGGATATTATCGTAAGAACAATTGATAATCTAATCAAAGATAAAGCTAAATTGGAAAGTATGAAACAAAATTTAGCTAGATTACAAGTTAATAATAGTGCGACAATAATTTACGATAATATAAGAAAATTAATAGATAGGAAGTAAAATAATGATTGAAAATTTAAAAAAATTAAAAGTGGGAAAAGTTATCAGTAATCCTAAAATGAGTGATTATACGACCTATAAAGTAGGAGGAAATGCTTTGGCAATTGTATATCCTACTAATGTTGATAATTTGATTAAATTGTTAAAATATTTAAATGAAAACAAGATTAAACATAAAATATTAGGTAATGGTTCTAATTTAATTTTTAGTGATAATTTATATGAGGGAGTTTTAATCAAATTAGATGAATTTAATAAGTTAGAAATTAACGGAACTGTTATTACAGTTGGTGCGGGGTATAATTTAATTAAATTATGTATGAAAGCAGCCCGTTTAGGATTAGCTGGATTAGAGTTTGCATCAGGCATTCCAGGAACTGTTGGTGGAGCAGTATTTATGAATGCTGGTGCTTATAAATCAGATATGGGTTATATCGTCAGTGAGATAAAAGCTCTAACGCCTGATTATCAGGTTATAACTTTATATAACAAAGATTTAGATTTTCATTATCGCAATAGTTTTCTACAAAAAAATCCTGATTATATTTGTTTAGAAGCTAAGCTAGTTTTAAAGCAAGGCGATGCTGAAACTATTATGGAAGTGATAGCTGATCGTAAACAAAGAAGATTATTGACGCAACCTTTAGAATATCCGTCAGCTGGTAGTGTCTTTAGAAATCCAGAAAATGATTTTGCAGGAAGGTTAATCGAAGGATTAGGTTATAAAGGAAAAAATATTGGTGGGGCTTACGTCAGTGAAAAACATGCTAATTTTATTATTAATAAAAATAATGCTACTGCTAGTGATGTTAGGAACTTAATTAAAGAAATTCAAAAAAAAGTAAAAGAAAAATATAATATTAATTTAATTGTTGAACAAGAATTTGTAGATTAGAGGTACTTATGAAAAGTAAAAAAAACGATAAAGTAAAACATAAAAAAAGAAAGATAAGATATGATCGAATTTTAATTGCTTTAGCTATTATTGTAATCATGGTTGTTTTTTTTACTTTTTTATTTAATTTAAGAATAACAAATATAATAATTAAAAATAATAATTACTTATCTGATCAAGAAATTATCGAATTAGCTAATATTAGTGATTATCCTAAAAGTTTAGCTAATTCAAGTAAACAAATTGAAGATAGATTAAAAGCAAATAATTTAATTAAAGATGTTAAAGTAACTAAAAAATTTTTGACGCAAATCTACATTGAAGTAGAAGAAAATAGACCTTTATTTTACTATAATCATAATAATAAAACCGTTCTTTTAGATGGTACAAATATCGATGATAAGTATCCTGTTCCAACTGTTTTAAATTATATTACTGATACTTATTATGATGAATTTATTAAAGAAATGGGAAAATTAGATACTTCAATTTTAAATAAAATTTCAGAAATACAATTTGATCCTAATGATGTTGATGACAATCGCTTTTTACTAACAATGAGTGATGGTAATTATGTTTATGTTAATATCAGTACATTTTATAAATTAAACAAATATGTTTTGATTAGAGAAAGTTTACCCGACAAAAATGGCATTCTTTATTTAGATTATGGTAATAATTTTGAAATAATTGAATAATTATCTTTTCTTTTAGATAAAAATATTGTATAATATTACGTAGATAGTAGGTGATTTAATTGCGACATATATACACTTGTATTGATATTGGTTCTAGTAGCATTAAAATTGTCGTTTGTGAATTATACCGTGGTCGATATAATCTTTTAGCGACTTCTACTGTCAAGTCAAAAGGGATTAAAAAAGGGTTAATAAATGATATTGTTGAAGCAAAAAATTGTATAAAACAAGCTTTTAGTGAAATTGAAACAATGTTAGGATTTAAAATAAGAAAAGTTATTGCTATAATTCCTAGTTACTTTGCAGAATTTAATATTATTAAAGGTGAAGTTGAAATAACTAATGAAGCTAAAATTGTTACTGGTGATGATGTTGTTAAAGTATTACAAGTGGCAATGAAAGGACAATTTGATATAACTAAAGAAATGGTGACAATAATTCCTGTCGATTTTACTTTAGATAATGAAACAACCAAAGATCCGCTTCGTAAAAAAAGTAACATTTTAAAAACTCGAGCTGTTTTAGCCACAACTCCTAAAAAAAATATTTATTCAGTTGTTAATTTATTAAATAGTATCGGTGTTGAGGTTGTTGATATTTCTTTAGGATGTATTGGTGATATTAATACATTTAGAGATGAGAATGTCGATAAGTGTATTAGTGCAGTTATTAATATTGGAGCAGAAAAAACAGAAGTTTCATTATATAATAAAGGAATAGTTGTCAAACATGGCATTGTTAATATGGGAAGTCGTAATGTTGATAATGATATTGCTTATATGTATAATGTTAATACTGATGTAGCTACTGATTTAAAAGAGCACTTTGCACAAGCTACAAGAACTAGTGCTTCATTAAACGAACTTAAAGATGTAAAAAATAAAGAAGGACAAGTTATTCAAGTTAATCAATATGAATTAAGTGAAGTTGTTATTTCAAGATTAGATGAGATATTATCTTTAGCTAACCAGGAGTTAAATAAGTTAACTTCTCATAAACCAGAAGTAATTTATGTTACTGGTGGAATAACAAATATGATGAACTTTAGTCAAATTTGTAGAGAAAAATTAGGAAATTGTGCTATAATAGGTAGTGTGAACTTAATCGGCTTAAGAAACAATAAGTTTTCTTCAGCCATAGGTAATATAATATATTTTATAAATAAACTTAAACTAAAAGGAAAAGATTATTCAATGGTAAGTAGTGATGAAGTAGAAATTTTATCAACACCTAGAAAGAATACAAATGATTCAATGTTAGGTAAAGTATTTGGATATTTCTTTGGCGAATAAGGGAGGATATACATGTTTGGATTAGAAATGGATCAATTAGCTAATATTAAAGTAATCGGAGTCGGTGGTGGCGGTAACAATGCTGTTAATCGTATGATTGAATCTGGTGTTCAAGGCGTTGATTTTATTGTTGCCAATACCGATTTACAGGTTTTAAATAAATCAAAAGCTCCAGTTAAAATTCAAATTGGAACAGATTTAACTAATGGCTTAGGAGCTGGTGCAAATCCTCAAATTGGCAAAGAAGCCGCTTTAGAAAGTAAAAACGAAATCGAAGAAGCTTTAAAAGGTGCTGATATGGTTTTTGTTACTTGTGGTATGGGTGGTGGCACTGGAACCGGAGCTGCTCCTGTTATTGCTGATATTGCACAAAGTCTAGGTGCTTTAACGGTTGGGATTGTGACTAAACCATTTAGTTTTGAAGGAAGAAAAAGAATGCAACAAGCAGTTGCAGGATTAGAAGAATTAAAAAAACACGTTGACACTTTAATTGTTATACCTAATGATCGTTTAAGAGAAATTATCGATAAAACCACACCATTATTAGATTCTTTTAAAGAAGTTGATAATGTTTTAAGACGTGGTGTTCAATCAATTAGTGACCTAATAGCAGTAGCTGGTCTTATTAACTTAGATTTTGCCGATGTCAAAACCATTATGGAAAAACGTGGTAATGCTTTAATTGGTATTGGTATGGGTGTCGGTGAAGACCGTGCTAAAGAAGCTGCGTTACAAGCAGTATCTAGTCCATTATTAGAAACAGGTATTAGTGGTGCAACAGATGCTATCATTAATGTTACAGGTGGTGCTAATTTAACTCTGTATGAAGTTGAAGAAGCTGCTGAAACAATTAGACAAAGTGCCAATACTGATATTAACACAATTTTTGGTGCTGTTATTAATGAAAATTTAAACGATGAACTTATTGTTACAGTCATTGCTACTGGATTTGAAGATGAAAAGCCAACAACTCATACTTATACTAATACAACATATACGCCTTCTTCTGATGATAGTGATGATAGTGACGTTCCATCATTTTTAAGAAATAGAGGATTCTAAAATTATATTAATTGTAAAACTAAAAATGAAAGAAATTTCATTTTTTTTGTCGAAAAAAAAGGAACTAATTATTCTTTTACCAATATAACTAATAGGAGGTAATTTATGTTTTATTTGAAAAAATATCGATATGTAATTTTAAGTGGTATATTAATTGTTTTTTTATTATTTTTAATTTTTAATAAAAGTAATGATGAAATAGAACTAACTTCAGATTTAACTTTAGAAGTTGAAGAAGAATCTAATGAAGAAGTTGAAGAAGAAAAAATTAAAATTGATATTAAAGGAGCTGTTAAAAATCCTGGCGTTTATGAGTTGGCTAGCAATAGTCGTGTTGATGATGCTATAAAAATAAGTGGAGGATTAACGAAAGATGCTGATACCAGTGTTATTAATTTAAGTAAAAATTTAACGGATGAAATGGTTATAATTATTTATACAAAAGATGAAATTGCCGAAATGAGAAGTGGCAGTACTAGTGTCAAATATATCGAGAAAGAATGTATTTGTCCTAAGATAGAAAATGATGCTTGTGTTGATAATGTTATTGATAACAAACCTAATGATTCTAATCTATCTATCGAACAAAAGGTATCTTTAAATAATGCAACTATCGCTGAATTAATGGAATTACCAGGTATTGGTGAAGTTAAAGCAAAGGCTATAATTGCTTATCGTGAAGAAAACGGTGGTTTTAAAGCAATCGAAGAATTGTTAGAAGTAAATGGGATTGGCGAATCTACTTTTAATAAAATTAAAGACCAACTTAGTTTATAAATTATTGATTTGCTTTACTATCATTTATACTTTTTATGTTACAAATAATTTAATTTATCAAACGCATTATCAAGAAGGAAATATTACTTTAGTTGGTTATGTAACGGACATAGCTTATAAAGAAAATAAGATTGATTTAGAAATTAAATCCAAAGAAAAAATTAAAGTTAGTTATTATACTGAAGATAGAATTGAACTTAAATTAGGTGATTATATTCAAATTAAAGGAGAATTAACTAAACCTTATGATAATACGGTTTTTAATCTATTTAATTATCGAAAATATTTATTAAGTAATAAAATTTATTTTATTTTAAATGCTGATGAAATAATAAAAGTAAAAGACAATACTAATATTTTTTATGAAGTTAAAAATGCTCTTTATGAAAGAATAGATAATTTAAAAACTAAAGAGTATGTAAAAGCTTTCATCTTGGGTGATAATCAAGATTTAGATAGTAATATGGAAGTTATATATCAAGAAAATGGGATTACCCATCTTTTAGCTGTCTCTGGTTCCCATACCACTTTTTTAGCCGCTATTTTATTAATTTTTTTAAAAAGATTTAAATATAATCATATAATTATTAGTATTGTTTTAATCTTTTATGCTTTCTTAACTAATTTTACGCCTTCAATTTTAAGAGCTGTTTTTCTTTTTATATTAAATAAATATAGTAAGAAAAAAACGATTATTTTAGTTTCTTGCCTGATGCTTTTATATAATCCATATTATATTTATAATGTTGGATTCTTATTTAGTTTTGTTATTTGTTTTTATTTGATTTATTTTGGAAGTTTAACTAATAATTTTAAAAATTATTTTGTTAAATTATTAATAACTTCTCTTATTTGTTTTGTTGCCAGCATTCCTATTATGATTAATAATTTTTATTATATCAATATTATGAGCCCTATAATTAATGTTGTTTTTGTTCCTTTTGTTACATTTATTATTTTTCCTTTGTGTTTAATTACTTTAATTATTCCATGTTTTGATAATATATTGTTGTTATTTTTAAATATAATGGAACAGTTATCATTATTTTTTAATTATTTTAATATTAACTTAACTATGAGTAAAGTTAATATGTTTATTTTTATTTTATATTATATAATTATTACTTTTGTTTTTATAAAGCCTAAATATTTTTATATTTTAATAATTATGATTCTTATTCATACTAACATTAAATATTTTAATCAAAATAATTATTTAACTATGATCGATGTAGGGCAAGGCGATAGTATTTTATTAGAATTAAAAAATAAAAATATTTTGATCGATACTGGGGGTAATAGTTTTAGTGATTACAACATAGCTACTAACAAATTAATTCCTTATTTTAAAAGTTTAGGTATTAAAAAAATAGATTATTTGATTTTAACTCATGGTGATTATGATCATTTAGGAGAAGCAATTAACTTAGTTAACAATTTTAAAGTGGATAAAGTTATATTTAATCATGGAGAATATAATGAGTTAGAAACTGAACTTATTGATGTTTTAAACAATAAAAGTATTAATTATTATCAGAATGTAAAACAATTAAATGTCGCTAATAATAAATTATATTTTTTAAATAATATAGAATTTGCTGATGAAAATAATAATTCAATTGTTTTATATGTTGTAGTTGATGGAATTAAAATGTTATTTATGGCTGATGCTGGAATTTCAGTCGAACAAAATATAATGAAAAAATATAATCTTTATGATATTGACATTTTAAAAGTTGGACATCATGGTAGTAAAACAAGTTCTAGTAAAGAATTTATTAATCAAATATCTCCTAAATATTCTTTGATAAGTGTTGGAATAAATAATTGGTATGGGCATCCCCATGAAGAAGTGTTAGAAAATCTAAATAGTTCTAATATTTATCGCACCGATTTAAATGGAAGTATTAAAATAAATTTAGATAAATTAAAAATCAAGACTTGTTTATCGTAGAAAGGAACGTTTATGAATTATTATAATGAAATAAGAGAATATATTATAAACAATGAAATAACCAAGAAAGTAAAAGATTATAGTAAAAACAAAAGTGATTTAAATACTTATTATAATGTTGGTAAATTGCTTGTAGAGGCTGGTAAACATTATGGTGAAGGAATAATAAAAAAATATTCAAAAAAATTAACCGAAGAACTTGGAAGAGGTTATACATTTACTGCATTAACTAGAATGAAAAAATTTTATATATTAATTACAAAACTTGCGACATTGTCGCAACATTTGACATATGGTCACTATATAGAATTGCTTTCTATAAAGAATATCGATAAAATCAATTATTATATTAAATTAGTGGAAGAACAAAATTTATCAATTAGAGAGTTAAGAACCAAAATTAAGAATGACGAATATGAAAGACTAGATGAAAATACTAAATTAAAATTAATAAATAAAGAAGAATCTAAAATAGAAGATTTTATAAAAAATCCAATTATTATAAATAATAGAAACAATTATGAAATAATATCAGAAAAAATATTACAAAAACTAGTAATTGAAGATATAGAAAATTTTATGAAAGAACTTGGAAATTATTTTTGTTTTATAAGTAGTGAATATAAAATAAAAATAGGTGATATATATAATTATATTGACTTACTTTTATATAATATTAAATTTAATTGTTATGTTGTTGTCGAACTAAAAATCACACCATTAAAAAAAGAACATATTGGGCAAATAGAAGTATATATGAATTATATTGATAATAAACTAAAAAATATAAATCAAAATAAAACAATTGGTATAATCATTTGTAAGAAAAATAATAAATATATTATGGAATATTGTAGTGATAAAAGAATATTATCAAAAGAATATAAAATAGTAAATGTCTGAAATTAAAGGAACGTCTATGAATTAGTATAATGAAATAAGAGAATATATTATAAACAATGAAATAACTAAGAAAGTAAAAGACTATAGTAAAAACAAAAGTGATTTAAATTTATTATAATGTTGATAAATTGCTTGTAGAGGCTGGTAAACGTTACGGTGAAGGAATAATAAAAGAATATTCAAAAAAACTTAAAGCAGATGTTGGAAAACAATATACAGAAAGAACCTTGCGAAGATTTAGGCAATTTTATAATTTATATGTTGAAGCAAAATGGTCGACATTGTCGACCAAATTAAGTTGGAGTCATTATTCTGAACTACTTTCTATCAGTAATATCGATAAAATCAATTATTATATTAAATTAGTGGAAGAACAAAATTTATCAATTAGAGAGTTAAGAACCAAAATTAAGAATGACGAATATGAAAGACTAGATGAAAATACTAAATTAAAATTAATAAATAAAGAAGAATCTAAAATAGAAGATTTTATAAAAAATCCAATTATTATAAATAATAGAAACAATTATGAAATAATATCAGAAAAAATATTACAAAAACTAGTAATTGAAGATATAGAAAATTTTATGAAAGAACTTGGAAGAGGTTATACATTTACTGCATTAACTATAATGAAAAAATTTATATATTAATTACAAAACTTGCGACATTGTCGCAACATTTGACATATGGTCACTATATAGAATTGCTTTCTATAAAGAATATCGATAAAATCAATTATTATATTAAATTAGTGGAAGAACAAAATTTATCAATTAGAGAGTTAAGAACCAAAATTCACAACAAGAATATACTATTTATGGGTGACACTACAAAAATAAGTTAAAATTTTATTATGAGTGAATATATTTTATCAAAATTGGATATATTAAAAATAGAATGTCATATATTAAAAATGTGACAGAAAGCTTTTTTAAAGTGATTAATATAGTGACACTTATATGACAAGTATAGATTGAATTATAAATTATATTCTATACTTGTCCTAATGTGTACGCTAATGCTGTTAGCGTTTAATATAGATAGGGTTACCCTAAATAAAACTAATTTAGTAATTGGTTTTAGGACTATTGATTATAAATCAATGGTCTTTTTTTTAATAAAAAACTGGTATAAACCAGTTTAAACTCCAACACTTCTTGTTTCAGGTAAAGTTGATGCTCCATCAATAACAAATTCAGAACCTGTAATATAATTAGATAAGTCGCTAGCTAAGAAAGCCGCTAGATTACCTAACTCTTCGATTGTTCCAAGTCTTCCCATCGGTATACCGTCAGCAATTCCTTTGATAACACTATCTGGATCATTAGCGTTGCTATCTAAAGCGATTCCTTCAACCATTGGTGTCATAATATAACCTGGTAAAATAGCATTAACAGTAATGTTATTTTTAGCTCCTTCCATAGCTAAACTTTTAGTAAATCCGATTAAAGCCGCTTTAGTTGTTGCATAAGCAACTTCTCCTGGATCGGCAACCTTAGGTCCGGTTACACTAGACAAATTGACAATTTTGCCATAATTATTTTTAACCATATAAGGGTATACTGCTTTAGTAACATTCCATGTTCCTTTGATATTGATATCGATGTGAAAATCTCTTATTTCGTCAGACATTTCTTCAAATTTAACTAATTTAGCTACTCCAGCATTATTAACTAAAATATCAATTTTCCCATATTTTTTATAAACTGCATCAACTATTTTGTTGATCATTTCTTTATTTGTAATATCAACTTGATAACCAATTACATTTTTAGAAATTTTAACGAGTTCACCTAAAGTATTTCTTAATTTATCAGAATAATCTAATATTATTACTGTTGCACCTAATTTTAAAAAAGTTTTGACAATACCTAAACCATTTCCCATAGCACCACCAGTTACAATGGCAATTTTTCCATTTAAGTCCATCTTGTTTCCTCCATTCTATATTTATTATATCATGATTTTTAAGATTTAAAAGTAAAATTTATGATTAAAAAGTGTCAAAAAAATTAAAATATTATCATAAATAATGTATTTTGTGAAAAAAATGTTATAATAAAAGAAGGGTGAGAAAATGAATCAATTAATTATTATATTAGCTAAAATAGCAAGAACAATATTACATTTTTTAGGAAGAGGAACAGCATTCCCAGGTAAGTTAGCTTTAAAGTTAAATAAAAATATTTTAAATTTTTTTGAAATGCCTAAAACGACAATTTTTGTTACAGGAACAACTGGTAAAACTAGTGTAGTAGGGACAATCTATGAAGTATATAAACATAGTGGTTATAAAGTGGTTAGTAATATTAAAGGGTCTAATTTGATTGATGGTGTGACAACAGCTGTAATAGAGGCAAGTAGGATAAATGGTAAAACTAAAGTTGATGCTTTAGTTATCGAAGTCGATGAAAGATACGTTAAAGAGGTATTTAAATATATTACACCAAAATATTTTATTATCAATAATTTATCACGTGATCAATTAGCACGTAATGGTCATTTTGAATTAGTTTTTAATGAGATAGATAAAAGTATTAATAAAAAGACAAATTTAATATTAAATGCTGATGATCCATTAGTAACTAAATTTAGTTTAAATAAGAAAAATAAAATTACTTATTATGGACTAAAAGAAAATAAATATTCAACTAAGAAAAATAAAATTGATACTTTAGATTTAGCTTATTGTCCAAAGTGTCATAAAAAACTTATTTTTGATTATTTTAATTATGGTAATTTAGGATACTATCACTGTCCAAATCATGATTATGACCGTCCTAATTGTGATTTTGAGGCAACTTTATTAAAAGATAAATTTCAAGTTGAAGATGTGACAATAAAATTAAACAATGATGCTTTATATAACGTGTATAATATGTTGGCTTGTTATTCTGTTTGCAGAGTTGATAAAGTAAAACAAAAAGATATTGTAGATGCATTAAACCAATTATCACTTAAAGTTAAAAGATTAAATGAATTTAAAATAAATGATAATAAAGGTGTCATTTTATTAAGTAAAAATGAAACACCATTATCTTATAATCAATCTTTAGAATATATTAAAGAAAAAAAAGGTAGAAAAACAGTAGCAATTGGTTTTACAAGAATTAGTGGACGTTATGATTTAAAAGATTTATCTTGGATTTACGATATTAATTTTGAATTACTTAACGATAAAAGTATCGAAAGAATAATTTTAATCGGTCCTTTTGCTTATGATTTAGGTGTTAGATTAAAACAAGCTAATATCGATTCTAAAAAGTTTTTATATTGCTTAGACTATAAAAATTCTTTAGATTTCTGCTTAAAAAATGTTAAAGGAGATTTATATTGTGTCTTATATTTTGATTTAAACTATTTATATTTAGATCAATTAAAAGAAAGAGGGTTATTATGAAAATAGCTTATTTATACTACGACTTTCTTAATTTATATGGTGAGTCAGGTAATATAAAAATTATCGATAATATTTTAAAATACAACAAAATTAAACATGAAATATTATATCTATCTTTAGATGATGAATTAGATTTTGCTAATTATGACTTAGTATATATTGGAAGTGGAACTGAAGAAAATCAAAAAATTGCTTTAAAACATTTAATGAATTATCAAGAAGATATTAAAAAATATATTGAAAATAATAAATTTATGTTTGTGACTGGAAATAGTGTTGATATGTTTGGTAAAAAAATAATTGACGATAAAGAATATGCCGGATTAGGAGTCTTTGCTTATACTGTTACACGAGGAAAAAGAAAGATGGAAGAAGTATATCTTGATAGCGATATAACAAAACACAAAATATTAGGTTTTATTAATAATAATAGTTATATTGATGAAGTCAATTTTCCTTTGTTTAAAAATGAAGGTGTTAAATATAATAACTTTTATGCGACTTATATTTTAGGACCTATTTTAGTTAGAAATCCTGATTTTGTTAAATATTTTTTAAATAATTTAACAGGTCAAAAATTAAAATATGATTTAAAATTAGAAACTAAAGCTTATAATGAATTTGTTAAAAACTTTAAGGAGGAAGTGCATGAATAATGTAGTTGAGGCTATTATCGAAATACCACTAAAAACTAAAAATAAATTTGAAATTGATAAAAAGACTAATCGTATTAAATTAGATCGGGTACTCTATTCGGCTATGAGTTATCCTGCTGAATATGGATATATAGAAAACACCTTAGCTAAAGATGGAGATCCTTTGGATATTTTAGTTATTTCTAGCGAGCCAACTTTTCCTGGTTGTGTCGTTCCAGCTAGAATTATTGGTTATTTATCAGTTATCGATAACGGGCGTGAAGATTATAAATTAATTTCGGTAGTAGATGTTGATCCAAGATATAATGAAATTAAATGTTTAGATGATTTATCAGATTTTACTTTAGACGAAATTAAAAATTTTTTCCAAAATTATAAAACTTTACAAAATATTGAAGTGAAAGTTTATGATTACCATGATGAATTATCAGCTTTAAAGTTGATTAGCGAATGTCAAAAACGTTATATCGAAAGTACTTTAAAAAATGATTAAAATATGATATGATAATAAAGGAAGTTAAAGGTGAATATATGAAAAAGTCCATTGTTTTAAGTATAGTATTAGTAGTTGTTTTAATATCTTTCATCGGTTATTATTTATTCAAGCAATCAAATCAAGAAGAATTAAAACCTTACGAAACTAAATTATTAAACTACAGTAACGAAATAAAAGAATTAATTAAAAATGGCAATTATTCTTTTGAGAGTACTTTAATTGATAATGAGTGGTTAGATAACAATCTTGAATCAACTATTAATTGTACTGAAGTTTATTATTCTAATACTGATACAGTTTTATTATATGATTGTGAAATTCCAAACGAAGAAGGAAAATATTATTTTTATAATAAAGCATATACTGAACAAACTGACGAATATAAAAAAGCTTATGAAGAAATGAAAAACCAAAAAATTGTAGTTGAAAAAGGAAATTTACTCTCAGATATTGTCACTATTGATCTAAGTCTTGGAATTGAAGAAATTGATCCTTGTGTTGATAATGGTGTATGTCCAACTGGTACAGAGTTTGCTATTCAAGTTAATGATTCTACAGATTATCGTTTTTATGTTTTAAATGATGATGGTGAAAAAGTAGAACTTATTATGGATCATGATTTAGTTAATCATGTAATTTGGGCACCTTCAGATAATGGTGATGGTCCAACTGATACTTTAGAATATTTACAAAAAGCTACAGAAAATTGGACTAATATTCCTTTGAGAAATTATCGAATTGTCGATGATAATGTCGATAAGGTTTATGATGATATTCACATTAAAACAAGAGCAACTATACCGTCTTATACTAAATTAGTAGGAATTGATCCAATTCTTCCTAATTGGCTATATAATAATTCAGAAAATGGTTATTGGTTAAGTAGTGCTAGTAAATCAATGTCATTCTATGCTTGGATTGTTAAAAATGATGGTACTATTGATACTGCTGATGTCAGTAGTGAAGATTATGGAATTAGACCGGTAATAATACTTTATAAATGATGTTGATGTTTCAATATCATTTTTTAAATGTTTTTAATTTAATTGACCGATATAGAAAACAGTGTTATACTGATAACAGGTGGTAATATGGAAAGAACACTGAGTTTGGTTTTGGATGATGACGGTTTTATAAGTCTTACTTTAATGCAAGATGATGCTGTTAAAATTGATGAATTTACGATTAAAAAATTTGAAGATTCAGAGCAAATAAGAGAATATTTTAAAAAACAAATTGAAAAATACCTTGAAGAAAATAAAGGATATATTGAAGCGGTTAGTAAAGGAATAGGTAAATCTTTTCGTGGTCGGATTGTCGTTTTAGAGCCTCGTGAACGAAATGAATCTCTATATTTTGTTGAAAAGCGAGTCTTGTATAAAAAAAACATGGTTGCTTTGAAAGAGATGGTTCAAGATAAGCCAACTATGCAAAGATTTTTACAACTAGAAAGAATAGGGTTTAATCAATATGGATTTAGAAAGTTAATTTCACCTTTTTTAACAAGAGAAATTAAATATACAAATTATCAAGTTAAAAGTCGTATAGATTTTATTAGAAGAGAGTTAAAAAGAAATAAAAATAACTTTTATGATATTTTAAGAATTATTTCTAAAGCTTATGAAATGGAAAGAAGATTAAGACCTAATTTAAAAACGATTGAAGCAATTTATAAAGAAAGTAAATTGATATCCAATAATGTTAATAATCAAAATAATACTGAGGAAATAAAAGAAGTTTATAATATTGATGGATACGATTATCCAATTGATGATATACCATTTGATTTAGATCAACTAAGATATATGGATACTGATTATTTACCAGATGGATTAGGTGATATTCGTGAAAAAAGAAATCGTTGATTTTTATAAGTATTTGGAAAATAAAGGTTATTCTTTAAATACTATAAAAAGTTATGAAAAAGATTTAAATCAATTTTGTGAATTTTCTAAAGATATCGATATTAAAAAAATTGATTATAATTTTATTAGAAAATATTTGCAATTTTTATATGATAAGAAATATACTAGCAAAAGTGTTAGTCGCCATATTAGTAGTTTAAAAAGTTTTTTTAAGTATTTAACAAAATTGGGAAAAATTAAAGAAAATCCTTGTTTATTAATAAGTAGTCCTAAAATAGAAAAAAAACTGCCTAATTATATAAATTATAATGATCTAGAAGTATTGTTTAGTATACCTGATAAAAATGATGTTTTAGGGTTACGTAATTTACTTATTTTAGAACTATTATATTCGTGTGGTGTTAGAGTTAGTGAATTAGTTAATATTAAATTAACTGATATTGACTTTAGTAATAATCGAATTTTAATTTTAGGAAAAGGCAATAAAGAAAGGTATGTTTTGTATGGAAGTGTTTGTCAAAAATTATTAGATGAATATATAAACAATAGTCGTAGCAAACTAAATAAAAATAGTGATTATTTATTACTGAATAAATTTGGTAATAAAATAACTGATCGTGCAATTAGAATGATTATTGATGATATTG
Source organism: uncultured Bacilli bacterium (assembly GCA_944363915.1). Classification (GTDB taxonomy): domain Bacteria; phylum Bacillota_I; class Bacilli_A; order RF39; family UBA660; genus Faecisoma. The sequence continues at coordinate 60,219 of CALVVR010000001.1, forward strand.
TTAAAAAAAGTAGTTTAAAATTGAATATTTCACCTCATACATTAAGACATACATTCGCAACCCACTTATTAAATGAAGGCGCTGATTTAAAAATAGTTCAAGAATTATTAGGTCATGAAAATATATCGACAACTGGTATATACACACATGTTTCTAATGAACACTTAAGGCATGTTTATTTAGATGCTCATCCAAGAGCAAAAAAGGAGTAATTATGGCAAAATTATATTTTAATTATGGTGCGATGAGTGCTGGAAAAACAATCGAAGTTATAACAACCGCTTACAAATATAATTCAAGAGGAATGAAGGCTTTAGTTATAAAACCTTCTGTTGATACTAAGGGTTGTGACTTGGTTACTTCAAGAATTGGTATGTCTAAAAAAGTTGATATTTTATTAAAATCAGAAGAAAGTTTATTTGAATATTTAAAAAATTATAGTGATATTACTTGTTTAGTTATTGATGAGGCTCAATTTTTAACAGAAACACAAGTCTTAGAACTAGTTATTATTACTAAAGATTGGAATATTCCTGTTATATGTTATGGCTTGAAAGTTGATTTTCAAGGAAAATTATTTCCTGGTAGTGAGGCTTTACTTAGATATGCTGATTCATTACAAGAATTAGTTGCTGTTTGTGGATGTGGCAAAAAAGCCAGGTTTAACGCTCGTAAAGTTAATGGTGAGTATGTTTTTGATGGGGATCAAGTTTTAATTGGCGAAGATGAATCTTATGATCCATTATGTGAAACCTGCTTTATGAATAAAGTTTTAAAACCGTATTCAGAGCAATTTCAAAAAATATATTATCAATCAAAAAAAATTAAGGAGTAATTATGAAAAAAATAATATTTATAATTTTTACATTTTTGTTTTGTACAAGTACAGCTTTAGCTACTAATCATATTTATGATATCGACATGGAAATATATGTTGATAAAAATGGGACAGCCTCTATTACTGAAACCTGGATAGTTGATGGTAGTGATGGAACTGAATGGTATAAAGTGTATAATAATTTAGGTAATTCAGAATTAACTGATTTTAAAGTTAGTATGGATGGTAATCCTCTCACTTATAAAAAATGGGATGTCGATGAATCATTGAGTGAAAAAAAAGGGTACTATGGAATAAATTATACTTCTAATGGTTTAGAGTTATGTTTTGGAAAATATGATTATAACCGTCATGAATTTACTTTAAACTATAAGATATCTAATTTTGTTTTAAATACTAGTGATTCACAAGTTATTTATTGGAATTTGATAGATAGATTATCTTCTGTTGATTTTGAAAATTTTTCTATTGTTTTATCTAGTTACTATGAATTTCCTAATGATTTACCAGTTTGGGGATATGGACATAAAGGTTATGCTTATGTAGAAAATGGAAAAATATATATGTCTAATGAAGATGATATGAATGGTCAATATGTTGTTTTATTAGCTAAGTTTCCTTTAAATACATTTAATACAACTAATAGTAGTTCCCGTTATGATACATTTGATGATGTATTAACAGCTGCAGAAAATGGTTCTTTTGATTATGATTACTCATATGAAAGCAGTAGTGACATTAATCCTATTTTTGCCATATTTATAACTATTTATACACTTTTTATGATTGCTTTACCTTTTATATTAATTCGTATGTTAACCAATTCTAGTAAATATGGCTTCATTAATAATAAAACTATCACTAAAAAAAATACCCCTTATTTTAGGGATATTCCTTGCAATAAAGATATCTATTATGCCAATGCTTTAATCCAATTGAATAATTTTAATAATTCTAAAGCAAGTATTTTAGGTGCGATTTTACTTAAATGGGTTAAAGAAGAAAAAATAATAGTAATTAAAAATAATGAAGATACATCTTTGAAATTTAATCCAGAACTTAAAATTGAACAAGCTAATGAAAAAAGATTATATCAGATGATGTATGAAGCTAGTAAAGATGGTGTATTGGAAAAAAAAGAATTAGAAAAGTGGGCTAAAAAAAATTATAGTAAATATTTAAATTTACTTAGTCAAATTAAAGATGATAAAATTAATGAATTAAAAAATGAAGGACATATATACAAAAGAAAAAATAAACAAGAATGTAAATATAAAAATGTCATGGATGATGTTTTATATGAAGATTCTAAAAAACTATATGGTTTGAAATTATTTTTAGAAGATTTTTCTTCGATTGATACCAAAGAAGTTATTGAAGTTCATTTATGGGATGAATATTTGATGTTTGCTTATCTATTTGGTATTGCTGATAAAGTGGCTAAGCAATTAAAAAATATGTATCCTGAATATATTGAGTCCTTAGATAATAACATTGATTTTGACACGATTATTTTCTTCAACACTATTTCAACTAGATCAATTTCAGCAGCTAATAGTGCTAGAGCAAGTGCGGAGTCTTATTCTTCTTATTCATCTGGTGGGGGAGGTTTCTCATCAGGTGGCGGTGGAGGCGGTTCCTTCGGTGGTGGAGGCGGAGGAAGTCGCTAAAAGTCTAGTTAATAGACTTTTTTTGTTAAATGAATGTAAAAAATTTCCGTGTGTGTAATTTATTCATTGACTAAATAGTTAACTTATTATAAAATTAATATATAAAGTAGGGAAGATATTTCCTACTAGAAAGAGATGAGTTTTTTAAATGAAGAAAGGATTTACATTAATCGAGTTATTAGCCGTAATTATTATATTAGCTATCATAGCATTAATAGCCACACCAATTATATTAAATGTTATTAATGATGCACGTGCATCTGCAGGAAGATCTGAAGCAAATATGATATATAGTGGTATAAATAACTACTGTGCTACATCAGCTATGGAACAAGAGTTAAATGGAACGGAAAACATATGCGCTGATGGGATAACAAAAGAAGAAGTATCACAAATGGTCAACTTAGGAAATGCTGATGTTGAAAGTGTTACTTATAGTAATGGAAAATTAACAAGTTTAGTAATCAATAGTAACACTCATAAATTCACATTATGTGGTGATGGAAGTTTTGTAATGGATGAAGAAGAATGTGGCGTTAAACCACCAGATGTTGCAATTACTACCG
>CALVVR010000002.1 GCA_944363915.1 uncultured Bacilli bacterium
AAACTAATCCATTTCTGAATTAGTTATTTATCAAAACTCGAAAAGTTCGAGCACATTTCACTATGGAGCAAGTGAGCGGAATCGAACCGCCGTCCCAGCCTTGGCAAGGCCGTATACTAACCGCTGTACTACACCTGCAAAACTAAGTATAATTATACAATAATTATATTTAATTGTAAATAGTTTTTTAAAAAATTATCAAATATGCATAATAACAAATAAACAACAATACCATAATAACGCCTTCAAGCCTAGTAATTGTTCGCTCACTTCTACTTTGAAAATAAAACATAGCAGCGGCTACAATGACAGCGATTAAATCAACATAATTAAACGCAGTACTATAAACAGAACCATAAATCAAAGTGGGAAGTCCCAAAACAATACATATATTAAATATATTAGTACCAATGATATTTCCAACCGTCATATCAAACTCACCTTTTTTTGCTGAAGTTACTGTAATCATTAGCTCTGGTAGAGACGTTCCAATAACTATTACGATCATTGATATTAACTTAGTGGCTATATTTAATTTTTCAGATAAATATAAAGTAGAATTAACAATCAAATCACTAGAAAAAATAATAACTAAAATTGATAATATAGTTAAAATGATAGATTTAATTTTACTTACTTTAGCATATTCTTCATCAACTTTTCTAAACTTTTTTATCATCTTATATAAATATACACCAAATAAAACAAATAATAAAATTAATATACCAGCATCATATCTTGATAATACACCATCAGAAAATAAAATACAAAAAACGACTGTTGTTATAACTAAAAGAGGTAATTCTTTACCAACTGTTACGGTTTTGACTTTGACTGGTTTAACAATACTAGCAAGTCCAATTATAAGTAAAATATTAACTACACAACTTCCAACTACATTGGCTAAAGTCAAATCATAATTATTAGAACCGATACTATTAAAGGAAATAGCTAATTCAGGTGCACAAGTACTAAATGAAGCAATAGTTAATGCAATAACCATTTTAGGCACTTTAAAACTAGTGGCTAAATTAGAAGCACTATCAACAAATACATTTGAAGAAACGATAATTAAGATTAAACCTAAAATTAATAAACATATATTTAACAACATAGCTATCACCTATTTTTATTATACCATAAAAAAGAGGTTTAAATCATTTTAAATCTCTTTTCAATTTTTTCTTTTCCTAATAATTTCATAATTTCATATAAATCTGGTGTCATCGCTTTTGTTGTTAAAGCAACTCTTAAAACATTACTAATATCGGCAACATTTCCTTTATATTGTGAAGGATTTTCTTTATATTTTTTCATATCAGAAGCATAACCTAACTCATCACAAACTTCTTTAATTTTATTAAACCAAGTATCTTTATCATCATTAATGTTATATTTATTTAAATAAATATTTAATATTTTTCTTATTTCATCTTTATCAGTAATATTTTGCCATTCATAATTTAAATTATTAAATAATTCGTCATACATATACCAAATATAAGATTTAATACTACTATAAGATTCAAAATCTTTTCTTGGCTTTTTCTGCTCTCTTTCAATATTTAAAATAGCAATGGTATAATCTTTATATTTTACCAATAAATTATAAAAATCTTTATCAAATTCTAAAGCCCAAGAAAGTGTAGCTTCATAAACATCGACCGCTTTTAAACGACTAATATAGTTTTTAGAAATATTAAATAATTTATTAACATCAAATAAAGAACCACTTTTACTCATTTTAGCATAGTCGAATTTAAATTCATCAATTGATTTATCAGGATTAGCATCCATCCAACCTTCAAAGTTCGAATTAGCAATTGTCATTAAATATAAGTTAACAGCCTCAACTGGTATACCTTTTTCATGATAATAACTGACAGCTGCTTCCGGATCTTTTCGTTTAGATAACTTTCTTCTAACTCCCTCGTCATCAATTTTCATCAACAGTCCTAAATGGCAAAATTTAGGAATTTCAAAACCAAATTTATTAAATAATTCAATATGTAAAGGGGTTGAAGGCAACCACTCCTCGCCTCTTGAAATATGCGTTGTATGCATTAGATGATCATCAATAACATGAGCAAAATGATATACTGGTACCCCATCACTTTTAATCAAAACATGATCGATATCATTTTCTGGATATTCAATTCTTCCTCTAACTAAATCATTAATTAATACTCTTTTATTAAAATCTCCTGTTGATTTTAAACGAAGAACAAATTTTTCACAATTTTGAATTCTTTTGGCTTTTTCTTCATTAGAAACAAAACGATATTTAGCATACTTACCATAATAACCAACTCTTTGTTTCTGCGCTTCTTGTAATGATCTAATTTCATCTAATTCTTCTTCACTACAAAAGCAAGGATAAGCATAATCATTTTCAACTAACCATTTAGCAAATGTATGATATATTTCGATTCTTTTACTTTGAATGTAAGGACCATAGTTACCTATTTCTTCAGTTTCACTTAATGCACCTTCATCAATTTTAATATTAAAAGATTTCAAATCATTAATAATTCCTTCAATACCATTTTCGACTGTTCTTTTACCATCAGTATCTTCAATTCTTAAATAAAAAACTCCATTTGTGTCTTTAGTAGCTTTTCTAGAAACAAAAGCGGCTAGTAAACTTCCCATATGAACAAATCCCGTTGGACTTGGTGCGAATCTAGTAACAATCGCTTTTTCATCTAAATCTCTTTTAGGATACATTTTTTCATAATCTTCAATTGTTTTCGAAACATCTGGATACATTATATCAGCAAGTTCTTTATTAGTCATTATTATCACTCCTTCAAGTATTATATCATAAAAAAAAGTATATTTAATACTTTTACATATATTTTGTCATTGATTTCATCATTTGATTAACTTGCTTTTGACTTGGTGTTCTCCCCATTTGCGTCATCATTGCTTTAATCATTTGTTCATTAATTGGTGGATTTTTCTTAATTTGTTTTTGAATTAAATGACGTGCTACAAAAAAACCAATTATTCCACCAACAACTAAACCAATTAATAAATATAATAAATTCCATAACATTATTATCAACTCCTTAATATATTTTACTATTTTTTTCTTAATTTTTCAATATTTTCTTTTAAAACTATAATTGAATATTTTACTATACACAAATTAAATTCTCTTTTTTATTTAACCAAAAATAGTCATTATTGACAAAATCACAAACAAAAAAACAGCTACTATAATTACTAAAATCATTGATAATTTTAGAATCGTATTTACATCTTATTATTATTCTTGTATGTTTTAATTCAACAAATGATTTATCAATATAAAAAGTACGTTCGTTATCTAAATGATATTTTCTATTTAAATAATATTTTAAATTAAAAGTATTTATTCTTTCACATAACTGACTATATAAAGAAATTCCATAGTTAAAATTTTCTTTCATGCTATATAATTTTTTTAATATATCAAATAAAAATAAAGGATTTTTTTGATAATATTCATAATATTCTTTTTTTATAACAAAAAGATTATATTCTCGCATTAGTATCACCTATTACAATTATATAATCTTTAATTTGCAAAAATTGTCTTATTTTAAGAGTTTGATAATTTTTTTTAAAATTTGATCGTAACTAAATTCCATTTCATTAGCCACTTCTTCTTTAGTACCGCTATACCCAAATTTATCTAAAGTTATCAAATATTTATCATTATAAACAAATCCTTCCCAACCTTGTTTACTACCTGCTTCAATAACAATTACTCGGTAACCTTTCGGTAAAATTTCTTCTTGGTATTCTTTACTTTGTTTTAAAAATAATTCACGATTGGGCATACTTATAACTCTAATGTCTAGTTTATACATTTCGTATAAAGTATTAGCTATTTTAATACTTAACTCTACTTCACTACCAGTACTAATAATTATAGCGTGTAAATTATCTTCTTTTCTAACAATATATCCACCATAACTTACTGAATGACGATCTGTTTTGTCTAATAAACTAACTTCATTTCTTGATAATACTAAACAACTTGGTTTTTTATTATTAATAATATATTCCCAACAACCAGTTATCTCTTTAGCATCAGCAGGTCTAAACACAGCTAAGTTAGGAATACTTCTTAGAGAAGCTAATTGCTCAATTGGTTGATGAGTTGGGCCATCTTGACCAATATTAATTGAATCATGAGTAAAAATATAAATAACTGGTAAATTCATTAATGCACTCATTCTAATTGCTGGTTTTAAATAATCAGAAAAAACTAAGAAAGTTGAACCAAAAGCATAAAAATTATTCAAAGCTAAACCATTTAAAATTGCTCCCATTGCATGTTCGCGAACACCAAAATTAATATTATTTCCTACAAATTTATTTAAAGTATTAGGTAAAACAGCTTTGGTTGAAGATCCTAAATCTGCACTTCCACCGATAAAATTAGGAATTATTTTGGCTATTTCTTGCATTATTTTACCATTACTTACTCTTAATGATTCTTTTAAACTATAATCAAAAAGCAAATTTCCTAAATCGATTCGAATATCTTCTTTTTGATAATTAAATTCATTAACTTGTTTATTAAATGGTTCATATTTTTTTAAACTTCTTTCAGAAATTTGTTTAATAAAATTTTTTCTAGCTTCTTCATTAACATAAAATTCCTCTGGTTCAATCTTTAATTTTAGTTTTAATTTTGTAATATCGTCTTTATCTAAAGGTGAGCCATGAACTTTATTAGTATTCTCATAAATAGAACCTTCACCAATAATGGTTTTTATTTGAATAAGTGTTGGTTTATTACTTTTTTTAGCTTCTTCAATAGCCTTATCAATACTAGATATAATCGTTCCATCTTTTACTTGAATTGTATTCCAATTTAAAGCTTCAAAACGTTCAATAATATTATCATCAAAAACGCCATCAGTTCTGCCATCTAAACTGACATTATTGGAATCGTATAAAACGATTAAATTATTAAGTTTTAAACTACCTGCTAAAGAGGTGGCCTCATAACTAATTCCTTCCATTAAATCGCCATCGCCACATAAAACATAAACATTATAATCAAATAAACTCTGTTCTTTTCCTAACTTACTTTTTTTAGGAATTTCGTACTGTTTGTTTAGTATTTTACCAGCTAAAGCCATTCCTACTGCTGAAGCAATACCTTGTCCCAAAGGCCCTGTCGACATATCAACACCATCAGTAACACCATATTCAGGATGTCCAGGTGTTTTAGAATGAATATGCCTAAATTGCTTTAAATCCTCAATAGTCAAATTAAATCCAGCCATATACAAAGTAGCATATAATAAAGCCGAACCATGCCCAGCCGACAAAACAAAACGGTCTCTATTTTCCCATAACGGATCATTAGGATTTACGTTCATATGTTTAGCATAAAGCGTATATATAATTGAAGCAGCACCTAAAACAATGCCCGGATGGCCACTTCCCGCTTTATCGATCATATCAATTCCTAAACTTTTAATATTATTAACTATTTCTCGGTCCATTATTATCACCTCTTTTATTTTTTTCATTATATCATATTTTATACAAAAAAAAAAGTCCAAGAATACGGGGCCCTTAACGATAAAACCTAGTCTCTACCAGGTGGGCATCACATCATCAACTTTAGGATTCTCAAAATTAATTGAGCGTTCAACACCATCGATGAATTAGATTCCCAATATTCGTTAATTAGTCGGTTTTTCTAAACGAGCTTATCGCTATTCTTAGACATTTATATTATATCATATTTTTAAATAAATATACTGTTTATAATTAATATTTTCACACTTTCCCAAAATGTTAATTATTTGTTTTATAAACATAATTGTTAATAATTTGTTGGTTTATTAAGCCAAAACAATAGTTTACATAATGTTTTTCCTCTAGTTTCATTATGTTTTTTTACTTTTTCTAATCCAGAAGAGCATAAATGACTATCTTTAGATAACGAAGGAGTTACTTTAATCACGCCACTAAATTTATCTTTTACTTCTTTATAAATTTTAATAAATTCTAACATTTCTTCTTCTGTTAACATTAATTCTTTATCTTTTTCCTGAGGTACAAAGTTCAAAACACTAATGTTTTTAACGCCACACATTTCTGATATTTCAACTATTTCTTTAAATTTTTTATAATTAGTTTTTAAAGGAACAAAATGAACATCAATATCTAATCCAAATAAGCTAGCTTTTAACATTGAATCAGCCACACAATTAAATTGATTTTTAAACTCTTCTGAATAATTATCAACTTCAAATTCTTGAAGTTTAAAAACAATTTTATCTAATCCCACTTCTTTTAACAAAAGCAAATCCTTTTTATCAATTCCCGAAAATGTATAATTATCATATGTTTCATCAATATCATTTTTTTTAATTACCACACTAGTGAATAAAATTACTTTAATATTTCTTTCTTTACAATAACTTATCATTTCAAAAATATTAGGATGTAATAGTGGTTCGCCACCAGATAAAGATATTTCTTTTATTTTACCATCGGATAACAAATGGTCAATCGTTTTTTTAAACAGATTCAAATCAACCATTTTAGTTTTATCATTTGAAGAATATGGCAAGGAAAAAACACAATCATTAGAAAAAGAATTTATTATTTCAAAGCATAAATCTTTAATCATTTTTTACACCCCAAAATTGTATTTAAATTAACATTTTTTGTACTTGTCATAATATTGACGTCAGCTTTACTATATATTTGGTTGAGCTCTTTAATTAAATTTTTAATAATTATCCTTTGACCACTATTTTTTTTAGTAACTTTACAAGCACAATCTAAAAATTCTAATTCATTAGCTTTACTCCATTTAATAATATCTTCTTCTTTAACATAGTAAAGTGGTCTAATTAAAGTCATACCTTCAAAATTAGTACTTTTTACCTTTGGAACCATACTACTAAAGTTACCATTAAAAATCATATTTAATAAAACTGTTTCGATTACATCGTTAAAATGGTGGCCTAGCGCTATTTTGTTACAGCCAATACCTTTCGCATAACTATACAAATAACCTCTGCGCATTTTCGCACACATATAACAAGGGTTATCGGTTTTATCAGCTATGTCAAAAATAGGTGTTTCAAATATATGAGCTTGAATATTTAAATGATTTAAATTTTCTTTTATCTTATTAATATTTTCTTCACTATATCCTGGATTCATTACAATAAATTCTAAATCAAAATTAAACTTACCATGTTTTTTTATTTCTTGCATACATTTAGCCAATAAAAACGAATCCTTTCCACCACTAATACAAACGGCAATTTTATCATTTTCTTCAATTAAATTGAATTCTTTAATTGCTTTAACAAAAGGAACAAAGATTTTTTTTCGATATTTTTTAATAATGCTTCTTTCAATTTCTTTTAATTCCATAAACATCACGCTATTTATTATACATTAAATTTTAAAAAATACAAAATAAAATCGATAAATTAATATCGATTTCATAAAATATGATCATTATTATCAAGACTAGAAAGAGAAACCTTAATAACATCATTATTGATTAAATTAGTTTGAACAATATTCCCATTTACAATATTGCTACTATAAATACCCAAATAATAACCATAGAGATTTTTCAAATAATCACTTGTACCATAATTACCATATTGCCAATTTTTTAAATATTTAATAGTTGCATTATAGTTACTATATTTATTTAGATCTAGTGAATTAGCAAAGCCAATTGGATCATTACTAACTTGGCTAACATATTTTAACCAGCCAGTATCTTCATAATTATTAACAACATCATCAAAGGAAATTCCTTTTTCATCGGCATATATTTGAATGATTAAATCGACTAATCCATGACCAAAATTATATGATTGAAGAGCTAATTTTTCGTTACCATGATATCGTTCCAACATATTTTGATAACGCATTACGCCAATTTTTATATTAGTTCTTTTATCTAAGGCATTTTCCATTGTTTCATAAATTGTTTCATATTGATTAGTATTATAATTAAACGCTGTCACTTCTTGACCACTAGGTGTTTCTAGCTGACAAATGCCAACACCAAAACCATTATAATTCTCACCACCAGGAATAGTACTTTCATGATTTAAACTTGATTCATTCATCATTAAACATAGAAAAGTATAAGGATCTATTCCGAAATCAGAAGAAATCTGAAAAAAATACTTTCCATCATCAGATTTAATAAAATTTACGATCTTATTTATGGTATATTCATTCATTTTAGTTGATATTGGAATATCTGAATTGTTAGAAATTTGATTATTTACTAATTGATAAGTCTGATTAATTCTTTGTTCTAATTCAAAATTATCTTCACTAACTAATTGAGGAGTTTCAATAATTTCAAATTCAACTTTGCTTTCTGGTAAATCAGTTTTAGCATAGTTGCTAGTTTCAACGCCTTTAATATATTCAGTGCCCAAACTTTGATTATCAAAAGAAGTTGTCATACCAATAATTGATGAAGCTAAGATAACGGTGGTCAAAGCCAAGGTTGCTAATTTCTTATTATTTTTTTTAACTTTTCTAATAATTGGTGTGTTTTCATCAATATTATCTAAAACTTTTCTATATAATACTGTGTCAATATTTTGTCTATATCCTTTTAAAATTAAAATATTATTTTTGGAATAAACTATTTTTATGTCATTATTGTTAACTTCGATAAAGCATGGATTACTTGATAAACTATCAAGTCCACTTTCAATTCGCATCATACTATTTGTTCTTCTTATTCTCTTTTGACCATTAGTACGATAAGTAGTGGTTTGACGAAAACAATTATCAACCTTTTCAATTATGACTTCCATTAGTAATCACCTCTTTATACTAATACTTATTCCATCTCCAATATCATAAAATGTTGTTATATATTTATCATTATTTTTTAAAAAATCGATGTAATCAGATATCTTTCTAACTAGTTGCTTTAAATTACGGCTCATTTTTTCATCACTACCAACTAAACCATGAAATTTAATATTATCGGTAATGATATATTTATTATAATTTAAATTTCTTTCAAATTTGTTAAAAAATTTAATACTTTGAGCTTTAGCAGCATCGATAAAAATTAAATCAAATTTTTCATCTAATTCAACATTAAAAGCATCTTGATTAATTAATTTAATTCTGTTTTCTAAATTAAGTAATTTAATATTTTTAACAGCTTCTTTATATCTTTCATAATCACGTTCAATCGATACAATTTCAACATCTTCATTAACTAAAGCCATTTTAATAGCAGAATAGCCAATCGCTGTTCCGATTTCTAAGATTTTTTTTATATTATTTTTTTTAATAAAATCAGTTAGAAATTCAATCCCTTCTTTTTGCATAATTGGAATATTATATTCTTTAGCGTATTTTTCAATATTTTCTAACATGCGTATCCTAAATATAGTAAACATTTTTGTTGATGTTCAGGATATGTTTCAGAGTAGTAAGTTTTAGTTGAACTACTATCATAAACATTAGCTAAAAAGTATAAATAATTATTTGGCTCGGGATATAAAACAGCTTTAATACTTGCTTCACCAGGAGAATTGCCAGGCCCTACTGGTAATCCATAATAAACATAAGTATTATAAGGAGAATCAACAGCTAAATCGGCATTGGTATATGTTAATTTCCACTCGTCAATTGCATATCCAATAGTCGCACAACTTTGTAATTTCATACCTTGATTTAAACGGTTATAGAAAACTTGAGCTATCATTGGACGATCCTCATCTAAAATTGCCTCATTTTCAACAATTGAAGCTAAAGTTAATAATTCATGAACCGTATAATCACTATTTTCAATTTCTGTTTTATATTTAGATAAAACTTCATCCATCTTATCTAACATTTTATAAGTAATTTCTTCCATACTACTATCTTTAAATATTTCATAAGTTGCTGGGAAAAAATAACCTTCTAAATTGTATCTCAAATTATCATTTTTAACTTCATCAGTAATAAACCAATATTTATTGATTAATGTATCTAATAATTCTTCACTTTGCCAATAATTTAATAATTCTTCACTACTATAATCAGTTACTTCACTAATGTAAGTAGCAACATCAGTAATATGTCTTCCTTCAGGAATAACAAAGGATATTGTTTCTGCTTCAGTACCTTGTTCTAAAGTGTTGATGATTTCTTTGACTCCCATATTGCGGTTTAAAGTATAAGTACCTTTTTCTAAATTACTAGGGTTGAATATTTTAACATATATTTTATAAAATGTTTCTGAGCGAATTAAATTATTTTCTTTTAAAATTGGAGCTATTGATAAATATGTACTGTTTTCTTTTACTTCAAAAATTACTTCTTGACTTTCTTTACTAACTGGACTAATTCCAAAATTATAAGATATACAACCAACAACAATAATAATTGCTAAAATAACAATAACAAAAATATAAATATTAACGTACTTCTTCATAATATAAAGCGAGTAATTTTACTCGCCATCCTCCATATTAGATTTAACTTCTTCTTGTAATTCATTTAAAATTGTCTCTATTATCTTCCATTCTTTTTCGGTTTCAATAGCGGTTAAGTTTAAATTTTCTTCGTTTGGTGTATATATTGAAGCATACACTTTAGTATTTCCTTGTTCATCAGTAGTATTATCAGTATATACAATATAATTTTTACCAGTTTCATCTGATTCAAAAGTAAATAAAACTTCACACTCTATTTCTTTTCCTTTATCATCAATTACTTTAAATTTCATTTGTTCTTCTTTCATATTATTATTTTCCTTTCTGATCTAAATATGCCTGTAATATAATAGTGGCAGCTAAACTATCGACTTTTTCTTTTCTTTTTTTACGGGATAAATCAGCTTCAATCATATAATTATGGGCCGCTACAGTTGAAAGTCTTTCATCTTGTAAAACAACCTGATAGTTTAATTTTTCTAACATTTCTTTAAATTCAATTGCTGCTTCAGCTCTTGGACCAATCGTGTTGTTCATATTTTTAGGTAATCCTAAAACAAGTAAATCAATTTTTTCTTCGGCAATAACTTTTTCTAATTCTTTTACCAATTGACTTAAATTATCGTAACGAATCGTTTTTAAAGATGTTGCAATCATGCCGTTAGAAATAGCTAACCCTAATGTTTTTGTTCCTAAATCTAAACCTAAATATTTCATTTAATAAAATTGTCCACTAAAACTTCTAAAACTCTTGTTCTTTCAAATTTAGTTATCTTATTTCTCGCTTCTTTATGAGAAGAAATATAACCAGGATCACCACTCATTAGATAGCCAACTAACTGATTTTTAGCATTATATCCTCTTTCTTCTAATATTTCAGCTACTTCTTTAATTGTTTCAGTAATTAATTCAGCTTCTAATTCATCCGTTGTAAAGATTTTTGTCTCTTCCACAATAACACCACCTTATTACATTTTAATTTTATCAAAAATTTAAATATTTTACAATATCTAAAACAACAAACATTATTAAACAGTTGTAAACAACTTAATAAAAAAAGGACTAAAAACCCAATGTTATTAACTTAAGAGTCAGAAGGACGAGAAACATACAATTCTTGTCTTATTCTATTTGATTAGATAAATTATTACGAGTTAAAACTATAAAAATTGTATATTTGTATTAGAAAATTTTCTTATAATTAAAATGACTTTTAGTTATGGAATATTTATTTTTTTTACTGTGATTATGTATTTTAGAATCTTCTTCATCAATAATTCAAACATCTCGTCTTGATTATTTCTATCTTCTTCAATGATAATTAAGATAAGTGTTTTTTAACAAATCCTACTGCCATATTCATATTTATTTTCATTTCGTTTTTGTATCTAGTTTGATCTATTTCTTTTTGAACATCATTAGCAAAAGCTCTTATTATGTTAAATGCTAACATTTGTGAATTGGACTTATGTCAAGTTTTTATCCTTGTTACAAAATACTTACTATTACTACCACCTTTTTATTTACCTTAATCGTATCAAAAAAGACAGATTTTTTTTAAATCCATCTTTTATTTCTTAAGTTAATAACATCGCTTTCTTAACTTGTTCTTTTCATACATTTTTTTATTAAAACTATTTTCAAAGATCATTTTTTCTACCTTTTTTGATAGATTTTATATCAAAATTTTCATCTTATTATCGGTTTTGTCTCATGTAACTAGTTTTCCATAAAACTTTTACACTATCTTAATACATATTATAATTTCTTATTATTTAGCAAATTATTACAAATCAAATTTGTAAATATTTTCTATAATGTTCAATCCACCAACATTCCCATCTTCACTGTCGATTATTTTTCCACCTAATGCCGTGTAAAAATTTTCAGATGGATTTCCTTTTAAACATCTAACTATTATATTTTTATATCCCATATTTTTTAACAAATCAAAACATTCTGTAATTAATTCTTTACCAATACCTTTTCTTTGATTTTCTTTTTCTATATATATTGAATAAACTTCACCCATATCTACATAATCATTTCCACGTCCTTTACCATAGCAAGCAAATCCCAATATGTTATTGTCTTCTTCATAAACAATATAATGATATTCATTATCTTTTTCTATAGCTTCTTTTATATTATTATTTCTTTGTTCAAAATTTTTTTCTTGATTTATAAATATTTTTTCAGGAAAAAACTCACTATAGGTTGTCTTCCATGAATTTATATGTATTCTAGTTATTTTTTTTGAATCATTAACTTTTGCTTTTCTAATCATTTTTCCTCCTATTTTCCAAACAAATAATCTATATTATTATCTGTTGTTATTTTTTTATATACGTTTATAGGTAATCTTTGAAATACCTTTACATTTTCTCCATAAATATTACTTAATTCTTTATCTATATTTGATTCAAGATATCCACAATAACTCCATGGATAATCTGTACCAAATAATACTTTATTTGAAAAATTATTGCAGAAGAACATCACAAATTCATGAATATTATTTATACTATTTTTTATAAAATAATCATCATTTTGTTTTTTTAATAGTTCGTATAGTTTAATTATAGGAGATAAATCAAACCATGTATTTTTTAAATCATTAATTTCTGTTAAAAAACTTTCATCTAATCTAGCAACGTGTGCAATACAAAATCTAACATTTTTTAATTCTTTTACTAACGAAAGACATGATTTACCAGAACTATATTTATCACTTGCCGAATGAATCATTATTGGTAAATTTTCCTTTTCTAAAAAAGATTTTAATTTATCATCATACAATATTGTACTAATATTTTTTCTATCAGTAGTAGGGTTTATCTTAAAGCCATAAATATTATATTTTTCTTTCAGTTTTAAATATGTTTCAATTTGTTCATCAATTTTAGAGTATAAACTAAGCATTATAAATGGCAATATTTGGCCATTACCAAATATAAGAGTTTCATTTAATAATCTTTGATTTTCAAAAAAATATGGATGTTTTTCATATGATTCAATAACTTTCCTAATATCTTTATCTATATTAGGGCTACTATGTGTATCTATATTAGTAGGAACGGGAAATGTAACTGAATAATCTATGTTATTTTTTTGCATATTTGTTACTAAATCACTTATATTATTGCAATATGGAAATGCTCCAAGATAATAATTAGTGAAATTAATTCCTACCGCATGAGTATGTATATCTATACATTTATCACTTAGAATTTCTCTACTTATTTTGCTTTTCGTAATCAATACAACAATCATCCCCTTCTAAATAATTACTAGTTGCACTATATGCTCTAGCTCTGCAACCACCACATATATATTTTTTTTTACACTCACCACATTTGCCCATTAGATTATCACGATTATTTAAAGCTATTATAATTTTATTTGTTAAAATTTCTTCTAAACTTTTTTCCTGCAAATTTCCAAGTAGAATTCTCATTCTAACACAAGGATAAACATTAAAATTTGAATCTATACAAATTGCTTTTGTTCCTGCACTACAACCCGTTATTAAATTATTATTAAAATATTTCAACTCATTATTACAAAAACTTATAGGATCACTACAATCTATATGTTCTTGAATTATATAACTCTTTAATCTACACATTTGTTCAGGCGTTATCATCGATAAGTCTTTACCACGTCCACATGGAGTGACAATTTCCAAAGCAAATTTTACATTTAATTCTTTTGCAAGAGAATTAACTTCTTCTATTTCATCGTAATTTATTGTACTAACTGCCATCATTATAGAAAAATTGCTATTTACTTTTTGTATTCTTTTTATAAATTTTAAACTTTTTTCATAAGTATTTAATCCTCTTATTTTTTCATGTGTTTCTTTTTTTCCATCTATACTTACTTGAATTAAATCAAACATTTTAAAAATATCAACATCTTTTACATTATCTAATGTACCATTAGTTGTTAAAGCTATAAAAGGAATATTATATTTTTTTAATATAGAAACATATTGTTTTATTTTATCTCCTATCATCAAAGGTTCTCCACCTGAAATCACTATTTTTGTGCAACCTTGATTATATAATTCTTCAACTACCTTTTCAAATTTATTTAAGTTCATTGTTATCTTTTCTTTAAAAAGTCCATAACAATGTTTACACTTCAAATTACAAAAGTTTGTTATTTCTAAAATCGCTAATTCTATTCTCATATTAGCTCAATAATTTCTTGCGATAACATTTCATTTATAAATGCTACTACAACTTTCTCAATATCTTCTCTAGCATTTTGGCAATAATCTTCTAATGCTAAAATTGAATCAATGATCTCATTAACTGTATTATCACCAGTACACTTTTCCCATAAAAATGTTTCCATTTCTTCAAGAACAATTATGCAATGTTCACCTTGTATTATAGTGTTAACATCTTCTTTTCTTTGAATTAATTTTACGTTGGGAAATCTATGATAACTCATTTGCTTTGGCTTTTTATCCAACAATACGGATCTTTGCATAAATAATCTCCTTTCAATGTGTACGAAAGACCTCTACACCCTCCAGCACAATCCTTCTTATATTTACATATTTTACATTCTTCTTTGAGTTTATTTACATCATTAATTTCATCAAAAAATTTATTTTGCCATATTTCTTCTATTGTTTCATTATAAATATTTCCAACTGTTTTATTTAATAAAGCGCAAGGAATTGCATCACCATTAGCTTTAATTACTAAACATAATTTGCCAACCAAACATGGACATACGGCTTTTTCTGATATAGCCATTAATGGTGAATCAATCGCTATTTCAACGCCAGTCTCTTCACTGATTTTTTTGTGATTTTCTATCAAATATTTCCATTCGTCAACAGATAACATTTCTAAATTTGACTGTTTTCCTCTTCCTATTTTTACATAAGGCATCAACCTTAGTTTGTTTACCCTAAATGACTTGGCATCATTTATTATTTGGTCTAAATATTTAATATTTTTTTTGTGTAATACAGTAACTAAATTTGTAATAATCCCTCTATTTACTGCTTTTATGATATTATTTTTTACTATATCATATTTATTAGTTCCTCTTATAAGAGAATAAATATCTTCATTTGGTCCGTCATAACTAATCCTTAAAGTTGCCTCATTTTCTTTTAATAACTCTAATATTCTTTCATTCAGTAAATAACCATTTGAAGCAACACTAATGTTCATATTACTTTCATAAGCATATTTTATAATATCTTCAAAATCTTTATGTAATAAAGGTTCTCCTCCACTAAAATCTAAACATACAATCCCCTTACTTTGCATATAATCAATTATTTCTTTTATTTTTGTATATGGCATTTCTGTCATATTTTTAAGTTCTGATTCATTTATGCAATGTACACATGCGAAATTACATTTGTTAGTAATTTCTACACTTATTTGTGATGGATATTTGAATCTATAAATCATTAAAACACCCACTTTCCACTTCTTTATAACTGCCTTTTTGTAAATAAGATTTCCCTCTACAACCACCATTGCATTTTTCCCTTTTGCTGCATAATTTACATTGCGAATTAAATACTCTAGGTTCGTGAAATTCTTTTAATATTGTAGAGTTATTCCATATATCATACAATGTGTTATATTTTACATTTCCACACTTTACTTTGTTCTCACCTAAAAACATAACACAGGGGTAAACACCATAGTCAGCACCAATTACACAGGAGGTTATACCAGCCATACAATTAACATTTTCTACTTTTTCATTTTGCTCTCCAATTATTAATTTATTTCCTAATTTTTTGGTCATATATGATAGTGTTTCTTTGTATTTTATATCATCTATATATAAATTTTGATTTTGCAAAGAATTACCAAGAGGTTTTACTTTCATCAATTTAGCTTTTAAGTCGTTTTCAATTATAAAATCTATAAATTCATCTACACATTTTAAATTTAATGGCGTTAACAAATAACCGACGTAAACATCAATATTTAAGCTTTTGCATAGTTTTATGCAGTTGATAGTTTTAGAAAATGTTTTCTTACTATTTTTATGATAACTATCAATTTCATCATTCATGCCTGTTAATGTAATAAAAATGCAATTTATATTATTTTTTTTAACTTTTTAGCAATTTTTTCATCTATTAATGAACCATTGGTAGTTAAATTCCATGTTATATTATTTTCTGCGAGTGATTTTATTATTGAACTAAAGTCTTTATGTAATAACGGTTCTCCACCAGAAATATTAACACTAAATATATTATTTGTCCTTAATTCATTAATTAAAGATTCAATTACATTTATACTTAGTTCATCACGTTCTTTAATTAATCCGTTTCTACAATATAAACAATTATAATTACATTTGTACGTCAAATCTATTTCTATATTTAATGGAAATTTAAACATATCTTGCCTCCTCAAAACTTGAATCTACTAAGTGATGAAGGAATCCTACCCTCCACCGTTAACATTCATTGAACATGCTGCATAAGTAATAACTTTTAAATTCAATTTTAGTTTTTTCATGTTACACCTCCTTTCATACCACAATATTTATTGCAATTTTTTGTTCTATGTATAGGACAACCACCAAAACACATATCAAATTTTTCACAAAAATTTTTTGGCATATAATCTTTATATAAATTATTAAAAATATCGTTTAGATTGTAATCTTTAATATTATATTTATAATTTGTTTTTTCTTTATAACAGAGTTTTCCATACCCTTCAACATCTATGCATAACAAACATATAAATCCCGGACAGATTCCTTGTAAATTTTCATATCTAATTGCTGCACATGGCATATCATATAACACCTTTAATGGAAAATTATTTTTTAACAAACTTAAGTTATTTGCTAATTCCCAATAATCTTTTACAATTATATTATTTTTTATATTTATATTAAAAATATAAGGCATTCTCTCGATTAATGGTTTTAACTTATACTTAAAATCATCAATATTACTTATTTCATTAATAAAAATAATATCGTTACAATCTGTTTTAAAATTTTCATATAAACTATTAATATATTCTTCTTCTATTTTATTTATAACAAATCTGAATTGATTTATTTTATCTTTCATACTAAGTAAATTATTATTTTTACTCATTCCTTTTATTGTTAAAGAAATGCTTTTATTCATTTTTTTTAATATAGTAACTACTTGATCTAACAAATCCACATTTATATTTTTACTATTTATAACAATAGATATCATTTTTGTTTCAGCATCTATTTTATTAGTTATTTCAAATATTGTTTTCTTTGAAACGTGTTTTGTTTTATTATTAAACTCGATTTCCAGCATATATAGTTTCCTATACTTCAAAACAAGAAATTTATCTTGTAAACAAATATCTGACAATTTTGATCACCTACTTTTTTGTTATTAAATCAATTTCTAATATTTCCTACTAAATTCTTTTATCTTTCTTTTAATTCAACTGGACTTTATCTATCTCTTGGTCCATATGACAAATCATCAGTAACATTCTAATTCTATATTTATTTTGTAATACATAATCTACTGGGACATATTCATCAAAACACCTTCAATTATTATCATATTTATTATTTAGGGCAGAATAGAAACATAATAATATTTGTAAAGTATTGATTTCTAGCATTTGTTTTTTTACATGGTTAATAATTAATTCACCAATTAGTTTTATCATACTAAAAAATTTAAACAATATTTTACTACTTAACAAAAATGTCAATAGCTTCATAATTAAAAATTAATATCTAAAATACATCTAAGGCTGATTATTTAGATCAATTCTTTGGCAATCTTTTACTGTGTATTCTTCATTAGTTCTTGAATCGTATACATATGTTACCATTTGTGATTTATTTATTTCCTCTTCTTTTTTAGTAAATATCTTTTCTATCTTTTCTTTTACCTGTTCTTTGTTAAATGGCTTTGATATGTAATCGACAAATCCTTCTTTTATATATTTTTCTCTTGCCCCTGATACCGCATCAGCTGTTAAAGCTATTACTGGCGTTTTAAATTCTGGATTTTCTTTTAATTTTGCTAAAGCACTTTCGCCACTCATAACAGGCATCATAATATCCATCAATATTAAATCATATTCTTTTTCTTTTACTTTTTCTAAACACTCTAACCCATCATGACATTCTTCTATTGCAAAATTAAAATCTTGTAATGCTTTGATTGCTACTTTGATGTTTAATTTATTATCATCGACTATCAAGATCTTTTTGCCTGATAAATCTTTTTGGTTTTCAATCGGTAACGCATTTATATCTATCTTCTCACTTTGATGCTTACTTATTTTTTGTGGTAAATAAACGATGAATATAGATCCTTTGCCAAACTGACTTTGAACGTTTATCTTACCGCCCATCATCTCTACTAATGATTTAGTAATAGCTAGTCCCAATCCTGTTCCTTCAGTCGTGGAATTCATCTCAACATCTAATCTTTCAAATTTAGTAAATAATTTATTTATATTTTCTGCTTTTATCCCTCTTCCTGTATCTTGAACGCTTATAATTAATTTACATATATCTTTTTCATTAATACACTTTACACTTAATGTTATATTCCCTTGCTCAGTATATTTAATAGCGTTTGACAGTAAATTGTTTACTACTTGTTTTATATGGATTTTATCTCCTATTAATTCTTCTGGTATATCTGGTGCTATATCAAGTTTAAACTCAATTGGTTTATCTTTTATTCTAGTTGTTGTTACCTTACAAAGCGATATTATTTCTTCTTTTAAGTTATATGGTTTAGTTATGATTTCCATCTTTTCTGATTCGATCTTATTTATATCTAAAATATTACCCACTATTTCCAATAATGTCTGTGAAGCATTTAGAATGTCAGTTATATCTAAAGCAACTTCGTTTGGCACTTGATCTTTATAACTCGCAATATCTTCGCTTAAACCAACGATAGCATTTAATGGCGTTCTGATCTCATGAGACATACTACTTAAAAAATCACTTTTGGCTCGATTTGCTTTTTCTGCCATATCTTTAGCTAATGTCATCTGTTGTAACATCTTAACATCTGGGTTTTCGATTGTAAAATACATTATCAATACTGCAATAGCATGTGACGGAATTAACAATAACAAATCATGATATTTAATTTGAACAATAACACTTATAATTGCAAGAAATATTCCGATAAAAATTGGTAACGATTTTTTAGTCTTTAGCGTTTTAAATCTGAGTATACTAAGAATTGCCACAAATAAAATTCCAATTCCACCAATAAAATACGAAAAATTTGTCGCTGGCCCAACTGGATATAAGAAATTATCTGAATTTGAATAATTAAATGGTAAAAACGAGATAATTATTGCAAAAACAAAATAAATTATCGTTTCAACAATTACAAAATTTTTAAAAATTTTACTTTCATTTTTTAATGCAAAACAGGCAGCAAAAACATACATTATGAAAAAGTACATAAAAACAACATAATATAAAAATATTACTCTCCCTAACACATATATTATCGAAGAATCAATACTTTGACCATTTAAAACCAAATAATATGTAAAAAACTCTAATAATAATCCTATCATCGATGAAAAGGACAAAAACTTAAAGCAACGATTATCAATATTATCTATTCTTTCCTTAGTGTTAAAGTCTATTATTAATATCAGAATTACCACGATAAAACAGACACTTGCCGTAAGGTTTATATACATCAAACCACTCTCCATATTTTTTATTAATGTATACTATGTAATCTACTAACAATGATAAGTATCAATTAAACTATCATCTCACCAATTTTTTTGTCTTTGTTTTTATTTCGTTAATATTAACGATTCCACTCGACGTTTTCCCAGATTTAGAATATTTCTTCTTAACAAATGTAAAGTTGTCATTTGGAAAATAATATGAATCATAATCATTTTTTAATAATTGATAATCTCTTTTACCTGTCACTTCACTCACTTCAAAACTGTCATATATTTTAATTCCATCTAAATTATACTTTTCGCACAAATATTTTATTACTTCATCTTCTTTACCAATGAATTCGTTTTTTAAAACGACTTGTCCTACTACATCGTATTTACCATAATCAGTTTTAAAAGCAGTAATTTCCCATTCGATAATTGGATCTTCTAATGATAAAGAATATTCTATATCAAATAAATATTTTGTTTGGCCGTTTTCATCAACATAAGAATCTGACGAACGTCCTAACATGCTATATGAATCGTCTTCATTTTGAATCGCAATATCTCCTAAATCGGCCCATCTAATACCGTTTTCATCATAATAATAGTAATTATCGGTGGCCTTTTTGTTATTTAAATATCTGTTAGCTGAAGCGGCACTGCTTATATGAATAATTCCTCTTTCTCCCTTTTTGACCTCTTTTCCAGTAATAGGATCTACAATTTTTACAAACACTCCTGGTATAGGATATCCTGTTTCGTTTGTCTTGGTTTCGGGGTTTAATTCATAACTTGTCAAAGCACTTGAACCAACCTCGCCAGATCCTCCACCGATTGCAATCTTTTCTTTACAACCAGCTCTTTTTAACCAGTCGTTTATTAAATAAACATTACTTTTAGTTATTGGTTCACCGCCTGAACATGGTCTTGATAATGATGAAAGTTCACCAGGCTTAATGTTGTTTTGTGCAACGGCTTCTAAATAAAAACTGGCCGCTGACAATGTATGATTTATATTAAAATCTCTTAAATCTGTCGCAAATGTTCTCTTATCGTATATTGGTTGTAAAACCAACGTTTTTCCCTTTGCCATCTGAAGAAATATAGCATAAAACATTCCAGTTGCGTGTGAAGGTGGTATTACAACTAACGAACGTTCACCAACAAAATCCCTCAAATTTAATCCTTTATGCATTTCTATAATAGCATTAGGTGATTGCTCACTAAAAACTATACATTTTGGTGCGCCTGTCGTCCCACTAGTATAAGAATAAATCGAATCTTTTTCAATATCAACTTTGGGATAAATAACTTCATTTCTATTATCTTTACCAGCCTTTATAATTTCACTCATTTTTATAAAATTAACATTTTTTAAATTTCGTATTTCTTTGATACAAGCAGAAAGCTGATCTTTGTCTTTTAGCACTTCCCTTATTTTTGATGGTAATTTTGATAAATCATTAAAGTATGTTTTCTGTTCTTCTGGTAAATAATCATTTAAAGATGTTAAAATAACATTTTTTATATTAGCGTTTCTTATCTTATCTACTATCAATGGTAAATAAACGTCTAAAATTATTAATGTATGTGAATTTTTTTTAAGAGTATATCTAGCTAGGTCATTTCTTAAAAACAAAAAGTTAACATTGTTACTAATTACTCCTAAGTTACAAGTCGCAAATAAAGATAAAATGTATTCATTACTAACTGGCATACTCATAGTTACTACTGAATCTTTTTTTATTCCAAGACTATCAAATCCTTTAGCATACTCAGCAACTACTTTGGGTAATTGACCATAAGTTATTTTATTGCCAAAATATTCTAATGCAGTCGTATTTAAATTATGTTGGTTCCATGACATAATATTTTGAAAGGTATTGATGTTATACAAATCGATACCATTAATTGTTTTTACTTTTTTTGAGTTACTTGGTAATTCTCTTGTTAATTTATATGTCGGTATTTTTTCCATAAAAATCGTCCCCCTAAACTTTTTTCAATGAAAGTTACACAGAGTAATTATAACATAGAAACTTTTTTACTCTATTTTTGTGTTTTAAACATCAAATTGAACGCTTTAATTATAAAATATTTGTATGAAACATAGATTTTTATGTCTGTTTTGATATGATTCTTACCCTTTATATAGAATATTATAAAATCAGACATCAAAAAAAGACTATTCTAAAATAGCCTTTATTCTTCTAACCCCTGCACTACTAGCTTCTTCTTTAATGATTTTAAATTTACCTAATTCTTTAGTATTTTTAACATGTGGACCACCACATAATTCTTTAGAAATATCGCCAATACTATAAACAGTTACAATATCAGGATATTTTTCAATGAACATACATTCAGCTCCAGATTTTAATGCTTCTTCCTTACTCATTTCAGTTACTGTTACGTCTAGTCCTTCATTAATCCATTTATTAACTAGATCCTCTGTTTTTTGCTTTTCTTCATCAGTTAATTTATGATCACATGAAAAGTCAAAACGCATTCTTTCGCTAGTAATATTACTTCCTTTTTGATGGACATTTTTATCAACTACAATTTTTAAAGCTGCGTTTAACAAATGCGTAGCAGTGTGGTATTTTATTTCTTTTTCAGAGTCACCAGCTAAGCCACCTTTAAATTTACCACTAGAAGACGTTCTTGATAATTCTTGATGAGCTTTAAACTTTTCTTTAAAACCTTCAACATCGACGTTAATTCCTTGTTCACTAGCTAATTCAACAGTTAACTCAATTGGGAAACCATATGTATCATATAATTTGAAAGCTAAATCTTTATTTAATGTTTTAGTATCTAAATGACTAGTTATTTTTTCAAATTCTTTTAAACCTTTAGCTAATGTTTTATTAAACTTAATTTTTTCATTAGTTAATCCTTCTAAAATAGCTTCTTTATTTTTAGTTAATTCTGGATAATATTTTGCATATTCTTCAATTATCATATTAGCAATAATGACTTCCCAATTACTATTTTCATCAATCTCTAATTTTTTAGCATGTCTAATTGCTCTTCTAATTAATCTTCTTAAAATATATCCTTGATCAGTATTAGATGGTTTAATACCTGCTTCATCACCTAAGATAAATACAGCTGTTCTGATATGATCAGCAATAATACGCATACTAGTTGGATTTTCTTCATAACTATATTTAGATAATTCTTCTATTTTTTTAATAATATTGATCCATACACTTGATAAATAATTATCATCAACGCCTTCTAAAACAGCAACTACTCTTTCATATCCCATACCTGTATCAACGTTTTTTTGAGGAAGTTCTGTTATATTTCCATTACTATCTTTATAAAATTCCATAAAAACATTGTTCCATATTTCAACCCATCTATCATCTTTGGGATCAAATTTTTGAGGTATTTCGTCATTACTCCTAAAATAAAATATTTCTGTATCTGGACCACATGGACCAGTTTCCCCAGCAATCCAAAAATTATCTTCTTTTCCTAAATAAGCGATTCTATCTTCACTTATTCCTAAACTTTTCCAAGTTTTGGCTGAAACATCATCACGAGGTATTTTCCCTTCACCAGCAAAAACAGTTACAGCTAATCTTTCTAAAGGAATATTTAATACTTTGGTTAAAAATTCAAAACTATAACCAATACTTTCTTTTTTAAAATAATCACCTAATGACCAATTACCTAACATTTCAAAAAAAGTATGATGTGTTTTATCGCCAATACTATCTAAATCATTAGTTCTAATACATTTTTGATAATCGACCAATCTTTTTCCATAAGGATGAGGTTGCCCCATTAAATATGGAATCAAAGGTTGCATACCAGCAGTATTAAATAAAACGGAAGGATCATTTTCCGGTACAACTGGCGCTGACGGAATTTGCTTATGTCCTTTACTTACAAAAAAATCTATATATAAATCTTTAAGA
Organism: uncultured Bacilli bacterium; assembly: GCA_944363915.1. Taxonomy (GTDB): domain Bacteria; phylum Bacillota_I; class Bacilli_A; order RF39; family UBA660; genus Faecisoma. Next base: position 24,070 of record CALVVR010000002.1, read on the forward strand.
TTCATTCTTATCACCCTCTATTACTTCAATAAATTTATCAACAACTTCATCAATTGTCATATTAGTTGAATCGATATAAACTTGTTCATCAGTTCTTTTTAAAGCTCCAACTTCTTTATGCATATCGTTATAATCACGAGATTTGATATTTTCATAAACTTCATCATAAGTCATATCAATACCTTTTTCTTTATTTTGTTTAATTCTTCTTGCAACTCTTTCTTCTAATGAAGCGTCCAAATAAAATTTGTATTTAGCATTGGGAAAAACAACAGTTGTTATATCTCTACCTTCCATGACAACATCATAATCACTAGCCATTTTTCTTTGTAAATCAACCATATTTTCTCTTACTTCGACAATGCTAGAAATTGGTGAAACAATATTAGTTACTTCTTTACTTCTAATTTCATCAGTAACATCTTCACCGTTTAAATAAACTTTATTATCTAAATCAATTTTAATATTAATTTCACTAGATAATTTTATTATTTCTTCTTTATCATCTAAAGATAAATTGTTACGTAAACAAGCTAAAGCCACACAACGATATGTTGCTCCTGTATCAATATTTACTAAATTACATTTTTTCGATAATATACTAGCGATAGTTCCTTTACCACTACCAGCTGGCCCATCAATAGCTACTACTCTCATTTAAGATACCTCCTTTAAAATATTTATAATTTGTTTTTTTAAATCTTCTATATCTTTGTTTTCAACTACATAATCAAAGTTTTGATAATCATCTAAATTAGTTTCAGTAATATGTTTTCTTTGTTCTTCAGTTAAATTATTACTATCTTTATTAATTCTGATTGTTATACAGTTAAATATTTTTTTAGGTTCTTCGATTTCTTCAATTAATCTTGCATCAGTTACAATAATAACATCATAAAAATAACTGTAAACTTTAATATCTTCGATTACTCTTCTAATTAATAAATTTTGATCTATTTTTTTTAATAAGTCTATTCCTAATGATTGCAATAAATCGCGTGGTTTATTTTCTTCACTACCATCCCAATTAGTTATTTTTTTTACATATTGTTTTAAATAGTAAGCATAGGACAATTGAATACATTTTTTGTCGCTATAATATTTTTCAATAATATCGGCTATCAAATTTTTACCGCTTTTAGCTTTACCTGATAAAATAAATATTTTTGGATTTTTATTATTATATTGCACGACTAATCACCATAAATAGTATACCATAAATTAAAGAAAAAAGACTAGCTTTCGCTCTTCTTTTCAAAATTTAAAAAATCATATTTTTCATCAAAGAAATTAATTAATTCTTTAATCGCACCAATAATTGGCGTTGATAAAATCATACCTATTATACCAAAGAAATAACCAAATACTAACAAACCTAAAATAATAGTTACTGGATTTAATTTTGTTGTTTTACTCATAATATATGGTTGTAATAAATTGCCTTCAACTGCTTGAACAACAACAATGAATATTAAAACAGCAATTCCAACTGTTGGCGATTGAGTAAGACCTACTAAAACAGCAGGAGCTCCACCAATATATGGACCGGCATAAGGAATAACATTAGTTATGGCACAAAAAACAGCAAATAATAGCGGAGCTTTTAAACCGATAATAGAAAAACCAATAGCCGTTACTACAAAAATAACACTACAATCAATTAAAGCACCATTGACAAATCTTTTTAAAGGCTTATTAACAGCATATAAACATTTTTTTGTTTCATCCCGATATTTTTTAGGAATTAAGCTAAATAGTGTATCAGTACCTTTATCAAAATCTAATAATAAATAAAAACCGATAATTAAACCAATAGCGAAAGCACCAATTCCTGAGAATAACGATGTAATTATATTAACTAATAAATCAGGTAAAGAACTAGTTAAATTAGTAGCAATTAATTCTAATTTACTAAATATTTCGTCTTTCATAGCTAAGGCATCAAAGTTTTCAATATTACTTAAACTATTAAAGAAATTGTCGATAAAATCTCTAGCTTTTGTAAATAAGGTAGGAATAGTCGTCGTTACAAAATCATTGACTTGTTCTGATAACAATGGAATTAAAGCTGTTAAAATTAAAACAATTATTCCTAAAAATAAAACATAACTAATAGCAGCACCTAATCCCCTTCTTATTCCTTTTTTATTTAAATATGTAACAAAAGGATCAAACAACCAAGCTACTATAATACCAATAAATAAAGGTGATAAAAGACTTAAGATTGTTAAAACAAATGGTAAAATTTGAACTTCTTTAATTAATCTAATTAAAAAATAAGCACCAATGATAATTAATAAAATAAATAATATTTTTAAAACATTATGTGATAAAGAAACTAGATCGTTTATTTTGGTATAGTTTAATTCTTTATCTTGTTTTTTACGAAACATAAATATTTCCTCCTATACACTCAATAATTCTTTTTCTTTAACTTCTAATTTTTCATCTACTATTTTATTATATTTATTGATTAATTCTTGAATTTCATTTGTACAATATTTAATATCATCTTCTGGAATTTCTAACTTTTTAGCATCGTTATTAGCATCTTGTCTTATATTTCTCAAAGCAATTCTTATTTCTTCAGCAACAGATTTTGCTTGTTTAACATATTCTTTTCTTGTTTCTTCAGTTAAAGCTGGAATATTTAAAATAATAATTTCTCCGTTATTATTAGGCGTTAAACCGATATTAGCTTCATAAATTCCCTTTTCGATAGCTCCTAAAGAACTCTTATCAAAAGGTTTAATTGCTAATTGTCTTGCTTCAGGTATCGAAATAGTAGCTAATTGCTTTAACGGTGTAGGTGTACCATAATAATTAACTAATACACCATCTAAAATATTAGGATTAGCTCTTCCAGCTCTAATATTTATAAATTTTTTATCCAATGATTCAATTGCACTTTCCATTCTACTTTCAGCTTCTAATAAAATATCATCCATAAATTTTCTCCTTTATACTTTTTATTTTTTCTTCATAATTACCACTAGTAATATAACTGCCAATAACAGCAATATCAACATCTTTTACTAAATTAATCGTTTGATCATTAATACCACCATCAACTTCAATTAAATAGTCACCTTTTAATTCTTTTAATTTTTTTATTTTATCAACACTATTTACTATAAACTGTTGACCACCAAGCCCAGGTTCTACACTCATAACTAATACTAAATCAAGATATGGTAAATAAGGTATTATCTCTTCAATTTTAGTATTTGGTTTAATTGATAGTCCGACCTTAATATTAAATTTTTTTATATAATTAATAATATCCATAATATCTAGATTAACTTCATAATGAAATGTTATAAACTCTGGATTAAGATTTCTATATTCATCAATGTATTTATAAACATCATAAACCATCAAATGAACATCTAATGGTTTATTATAATTAATTAAGTCTTTAATTTCTGAAATATTCCATGTCTTATTATTAACAAACAAACCATCCATAATATCTAAGTGAAGATAATCAATATCACATTTAGTTAATAAATTAATATTTTCTTTTAAATTATCTTTTATCGATAAAAATGAAGCTGATATTTTCATACTCTTTCCTTTCTTAAAAACTTAATATAATTTTCATAGCGACTGTTTAGAATATCTTTTCCTAATCTTCTTTTTATCTCACAGTCATCTTCTTTATCATGCATACAATCTTTATAAGCACATTTATCACGATATAAATTAAACTCAACAAAATTATCTCTAATATCACTATGACTCATTCCATTTAAACTTAAACTAGAAAAGCCTGGTGTGTCAGCACACCAACCACCTAAAATAGGTAATAAACTTACATGTCTTGTTGTATGTTTACCACGACCTAAAGCAATAGATATATCATTAGTTTGCAAGTTTAAAGAACTGTCTAAAATGTTTAATAAAGTTGATTTGCCAGCACCAGATTGGCCAGCAAAAACAGTAACTTTATTTTTAAATATTTTTTTGATATTTTCATCTCTATTTTCATAAACCGCATAACCTATTTTACGATAGTAATCTTCAATATTTTTAATTTTATTTAAATCGTCTAATAAATCTAACTTGGTAAAACAAATAACTGGTTTTATATTGTTAAATTCAATAAGACATAATAATTTATCTAATAAATATAAATCCAAATTAGGTTCTTTAACACTAACGACAATTAAAGCTTGATCTACATTGGCAATAGGTGGTCTAATTAAACTATTTTTTCGGCTTGCAATTTGCAAAATTATTTTTTTACCTTCATCAAAAGTAACTTCGTCTCCAACCAAAGGAGTAATTTTTAAATTTCTAAATTTACCTCTTGCTCCACAAATATATTCCTTGTCAGCTAAAACAGTAAAATTATTACTTATAATTTTAATTATTTTGCCTTGCATCATTCAACCGTTTCTGGAACTTCTGGAGTTGTTGGTTGTTCTGAAGGTGTTTTTTGAGTTACAGTAATAGTTAAAGTAGAACCAGCGATAACTTCACCAGTACGATTTTGACTAATTATTGTTCCTTCAGGATATTCATCACTAATTTGATAATCAATTTCTAAATTTACATCATTTTCTTCGCAGAATTCCCGAACAGCTTCAAGCGTGTAGTTTTCAGCAAAAAAGTCTGGATATTCAACAGTAAATACAGCATAGTATAAAATAATTGTATCACCTGGATCTAAAGATGTTCCCTCTTTAGCACTTTGTTCGATAATATCAAATTCATCATATTGATAATTATCTTGATCATCTTTAGATATTTTTCTTGGTTCAACAATAACATTTAATCCAGCATTTTTTAAATTAGCTTCGACAGTTTTATAAGTCATTCCTACATAATTTTCTAAAGTTACTTTGCCACTTTCTTTAGCGACAATGATTGTTACTTCCGTTCCTTCTTTAACAGTTCTACCAACTTGTGGATTAGTACCAACCACTTTACCAGGTTCGATTTCATCATTTTCTTTTTCTTCAACATCGCTGGCTACCAATAAGCCAGCTGCTTTCAATTGTGCTTCTGCTTCAGGAACTGTTAAATTACTAACATCAGGAATAGTTACATCAGGTACAGCCACTAATTTAGGATAGATTATTAAAAACAAGCAGATTAAAGCTACTAAAACTGCACAAATGCCACCAGTTATCCACAAGACTTTATCCTTGATACTTTTTTTCTTTTTAACTTTTGGCACTTCTTCTTCCTCCTTCTGATTCTTTTCCAAACGACTTAAATTAGGCATAACTTTAGTTTCTTCTAAGTCATGTTCTGGATATTTATAAACTAATTTTTTCTGATTCATTTCATCTTCATTTAAGGCTTTTACAACATCTTCATACATTTCTTTAACTGAATCATAACGATTTTTAGGATTTTTTGCGCAAGCTTTTAAAATAATATTCTCAATTGATTGTGGTATATCAGGATTTTGTTTACAAACAGATGGAATTGGTTCTTTCATTTGTTTGATCGCAATTTCTACAGCACTATCTCCTTTAAATGGTACTTTACCAGTTAATAATTCATACATCAAAATACCTAGAGAATAAATATCTGATTTAATAGTTGAACCACTGCCATTAGCTTGCTCCGGCGGTAGATAATGGACTGATCCCATAACAGAATTAGTTTGCGTTAATTCATTACTATTTAAAGCCATGGCAATTCCGAAATCCATTATTTTAACTTTGCCATCTTCTAAAATCATGACATTTTGTGGTTTGATATCACGGTGGATAATATAACTATCATGAGCGCACATAACAGCACTTAATAATTGCGTCATAATATCAATAACTTCAGGCAAAGTTAAAGCACCACGTTTTTTAACTAAACTTTTTAGTGTTTTACCATTAACATATTCCATAACAATATAATATTGACCATTATCTTCACCAACATCATATACTTCAACAATATTAGGGTGATTTAATTTACTAGCCGATAAAGCTTCTCTTTGGAAACGTCTAACAAATTTCTCATCATCAGCTAAATCACCTCTTAATATTTTAACAGCTACATATCTATTTAAAATCGTATCTTGCGCTAAATAAACATTAGCCATTCCTCCTTCACCAATCGTTTTTATAATCTGATATCGACCATTTATTTTATCCCCTTTTGTAATCATCTTTTTACACCATCCTTTAAATAAGCAATAGAAATATTATCAGTTCCCCCACGATTATTACATTTGACAATTAATTTTTTTAATCTATCTTCAACACTAATATCTTCATCAACTAATACTTTAGCAATTTGTTCATCATCTAACATATTAGTAAGGCCATCACTACATAGTAAAATACCATCGACCTCTCTTTCAACATCGAATATATCCATCTCGACAGTATTAGTTGCCCCTAAAGCACGCATTAAAACATTTTTTCTCGGATGATCCTTTGCCTCTTCTTCTGTCAACTCGCCAGATCTAACTAATAAACTAACTAAAGTATGATCGGTAGTTATTTTATGAAGTTTATTTTTTCTTAAAACATAACCTGAAGAATCACCAATATTACCAAATAATAAGAATTCATCAGTCACTAAAGCTAGTACTATCGTAGTTCCCATACCAGAGCTTTCTTTATGTTCACTTGTATATTTATATAATAAAACATTAGCTTCACTAACTATTTCTTTAATGAAACTGATCGCATCTTCTTTAGTTCCAACTGAACTGGTTTTCCTAAATCTATCACCAATGTGAGAAATAGCAATGCTAGAAGCAATTTCACCGCCAGTATGTCCTCCCATCCCATCAGCAACAGCTAATAAAACTTCACCAATCTCGTTTTTAACAATAATGACACTATCTTCGTTGTGATCTCTTACTTTACCTGGATCTGTCAAATATGCATATTCCATTATAATTCCTCCTTGTAATTAGCTCTTAGTTGACCACAAGCAGCACTTACTTTTTTACCAAATTCACGTCTAATTGTCACTCCTATATTGTTTTTCTTCAAAATATCATAAAAATCTAAAATTGTTTCTTGATTACTTTTTTTAAATTCAATATGGCTAGTTTCATTATAAGGAATTAAATTAACGTAACAATTCATTCCTTTTAAAAGTTTAGCTAATTCTAGAGCATTTTCTTTTTTATCATTAATGCCTTTCAATAAAATATATTCAAATGTTACTCTTCTATTAGTTTCTTTGATATATTCTTTGATAACGCTGATTAAATCATCTAATTTATATACTTTATTAATAGGCATTAGTTTATTTCTTAATTTGTCATTTGAAGCATGAAGACTAATAGCTAAATTAACTTGTTTTCCATCTTTAATAAATTCTTTAATTTTGGGTATTATTCCACAAGTAGAAACAGTAATATGGCGACTACCTAAAGATATACCTTTAGGATTATTAATTATATCGATAAATTTGATAACATTGTCATAATTATCAAATGGTTCACCAATTCCCATTAAAACCAAATGGGAAATACGGATATTTAATTCTTGTTCAATTTTTAATAGTTGCAAAACCATCTCGCCTGTTTCTAAATTACGAATTTTTTTTAGTTTTCCACTTTCGCAAAATTTGCACCCCATATTGCAACCGACTTGACTAGAAACACATAAACTATTACCGTAGTCATGTTTCATCAAAACAGCTTCAATCCTATTGCCATCTTTTAGTTCAAATAAAAATTTACAAACATCAATATCTTCCTGTTTGGTTAAAAGTTTTAGATCTTCAAACTTAAAATCTTGTTTTAAGTAATTAATTACTTCCTTTTTGATATTAGTCATTTCATCAAAAGACGTAATTCTTTTTTGATATAACCATTCAAAGACCTGAGTTGCTTTAAATTTTTTTTCATTTTTATTTAGAAAATAATCTTCTAATTGTTTTATTGTATAGTTATATATATTCATACTTACACCTATAACCATTATATCATAAGTATTAATAAATTTAACTAATTTTTATTGTTATTATAATTGCTAGAAAAAAAACTACCGTAAAGTAGTTGTTAAATTAAATTGTTTGGTTGTTAAAATGATAAATATTTAATTTAATATAATTATTCAGAAGCTTTTAGCTCTTCTAAAAATATTTTATCAGGTTTTGTTTTTAAAATTTTAGCAATTTGAAAAGCCATTTTGTAAGTTAAACTTCTTTGCTTATTTTCAATCTGCCAATAATAACATTTACTAATATGTAATTTATCGGCCATTTTTTGATAAGTATATCCATGCTCAACTCTTAGCTCTTGTAACTTTTTAAAATAATCTTTTTCCATAAATTGTTTCCCTTTCTTTATATCATTTTAACATATTTTTGCCATAAAGTACATACATTAAATGTAGTTGTTCTCTATTTGTTTATGAGAAGATTTAATTAGGTGAAGTTATGAGAATAAATAAAGATGACAACAAATACATATATGTAATTGTCGGTCGTAATATTAGAAGAATTAGAAAATTGAAAAATCTTACACAAGTACAATTAGCTGATCTAGTCCAATATAGTGAAGGAACGATTGCTAATATTGAAAATAGTAGCTATCAAACTTTTAGTTTAGAGTTTGTTTATATTCTATCTAAAAAGTTAAATGTCCCAATTGTGGAATTTTTTAAAGACATTGATGAATAATGTCTTTTTTTACATCAATGGGGCAAATAAGCGAAGAACTGCCCTTTTTAAACTTCTAAAAAAACTAACTTTTGTATCACTAATTAAAATTGGTTTTGAAATATTAATTGTTTCTTCTATATCTTTTTTGATATCTTTAACACAATCAGTTTTATACATTAATACGCCACATTCGAAATGTAAATATAAACTACGATAGTCTAAATTAATAGTTCCAATTGTGGCTATTTTATCATCAACTAAAAATGTTTTAGCGTGAATAAAGCCTTTAGAATATTCATAAATTTTAACACCATTTTCTAATAAATTATTATAATATGCTTTAGTAACTTCATTAATTATTTTTTTATCAGGAACTCCTGGAGTAATAATTCTTACATCAATACCGCTTTTAGCAGCGACACATAAAGCATTTTCTAATTCATCATCAATAATTAAATATGGAGTCGTAATATATATATATTTTTCAGCTTTATTTATTAAATTTAAATAAACAGTTTGACCAACTCTTTCATCATCTAATGGATTATCATCATAAGGTTGAACAAATCCTTTTGATTTTATTTTTTCTATTTTAGGCTTAAAATAATCAAAGTTTTCATACTTTTTGTGAATATAATCCCATAAAGATAAGAAAATAACTGTAAAATTCCAAACTGCATCGCCTTTAATTAAAACTCCATTATCTTTCCAATGTCCAAATCGTTTGATTGAATTAATATATTCATCAGCTAAATTAATTCCACCAGTAAAGGCAACTTTGCCATCAATAACTGTGATTTTTCGGTGATCACGATTATTTAGTTTTGCGGTTAAGACAGGAATGAATTTATTAAAAGAACAAGCTTTAATCCCATATTTATTTAATTTTTCATAATATTTATTAGGTAATGTCACAATACATCCCATATCGTCATAAACAACTCTAACATCAACGCCATCTTTAGCTTTTTGTTTTAAGATTTCTAATATTTCATTCCAAAATTTACCTTCATGAATAATAAAATATTGCATAAAAATATATTTTTGTGCTTTTTTTAATTCTTCAATCAAACGTTGATAATAAACCTCACCAATTTTTAAATATTCGGTATAAGTATTTTCATAAATTGGATAATAAGCATTCCGATATATATAGTTAGCTTGATTATAAAAATTAATATCGCATTTTTTTATTTTATTTAATATTTTTTTATCTTGCTTTAAATTATTTTTTATATTTTCTTTGTTTTTTACTAATTTTTTATCTTTATTATTTAATTTATTTCCAAAGATTAAATACATTAAAGTTCCAAAGATAGGAATAGTTAAAACAGGAATAATCCAAGCAATTTTATAATTAGGATTAGCGTTACCATTAATTATTTTTATTAAAACTAATATTCCTAAAACAAAGAATAAAATATAACAATATAACCCATAATCTTCAAATTTATTAATAGCTAAAACTAAAATGACTAACTGAAAAGCTAATAACACACCTACAATAAAAATCCGGTGTGTTATAAAATTAAGGATTTTTTTTAACATACTACTCACCATAAACATTTTATCATATATTAACTATAAAATGAAGAAAAAAGAGTTCGATTTCGAACTCTAAAATCCAATAACTAAACAGATGATAAAGAACAATAAACCTAATACCATTGTTAATCTGGTAATAAATAATTCTCCACCACGTTCTTTTCTATTAGCAAATAAAGCATCGCTGCCACCAGTTATTACATTAGAAGCACTTTCGGCTTTACCTGCTTGTAATAAAACTATAGAAATTAATAAAATCGAAACGATTATTAATAAAATTTGCAACATTTTTAAACTTTCCTCCTCGAACGAGTTATATTGTATCATAAATTTATAAATAATGCAAATCGTAAAAAATCCCTTTATTTATATCGATTTATGACTTATTATAGTATATTCAACTAACTAAAAAATGATTATTTAAGTATCTATTCAAAAATAGTTGCCTATTTTTAATAAACGTGTTATAATTTAGTTACGTCTCGTTAGCTCAGTTGGTAGAGCAACAGACTCTTAATCTGTGGGTCTAGGGTTCGAGCCCCTAACGGGACACCATTTATAGCAATAAAATCCTTTAATAATAAGGATTTTTTTATTCCTCTATTGGTATTCTATTTATAATTTCTTGATGTTCTTTACTATTTAAATACGATTCATCTAATTCATTATCTTTTAAATAAGTATATTTAAAAAGTAATATTTTTTTAACCGATTCATCAATTCTTTCGACAAATATGTTTTTTTTAATAGTGTCAATTGCTCCTTTAGCGTCATTTGGCATTAATAATATATCAACGCCTGCTTGAACAGCTTTAACATATATTTCTTCATTACTATAATTATTTGTTAATGCTCCCATATTCAAAGCATCTGTTATAACTAATCCATCGTAACCTAACTTATTTTTTAATAAATCTGTTACTATTTCTTTAGATAAACTAGATGGAGTATCGTTATTAGTTAAGTTAGGAAAAGCAATATGACCAATCATGATGATTTTAGCATCGTTTTCAATTGCATTTTTAAACGGTATCAATTCATTATTTAATAATTCTTCATAAGTCTTATCAATTATTGGTAAAGATGTATGAGAATCAGTTGTAGTATCACCATGACCAGGGAAATGTTTATAAGTAGCTATTATTCCATTATCTTCTAATCCTTTACCTAAACTAACGCACATATTAGCCACTAAATTAGGATCACTTCCGAAACTGCGATTGCCAATAACTTCATTATATGGATTAGAAAACACATCACATACTGGAGCATAAACAACATTTATTCCTAAAGTACGCATATCTTCAGCCAACACTTTACCTACTTCGTAAGCTAAGTTTAAATCATTAGTCTTGCCTAAATCTAACATACTAGGAACGTAAGTAGCTTTTTTATCTTCTAAGTTTTGTAATCTTTGAACTTTTCCACCTTCTTGATCAATTGAAATGATTAAAGGTATTTCACTATTTATTTTTAAATCTTCGATATATTTTTTTGTTTTAGCAAAAGTTGTGATATTACTTTGATTAATTATAAAACCGCCTGGCTTAATATCATTTATAAATTGTTTTAATTCATCATCTACGTTTTCATGAGTATCATAAATAATTAACATTTGACCGATTTTTTCTTCAATTGTCATTTTACTCATTATTTCATTTACCTTATCTTCAATAGTCGGTTCAGACTCAGGTTTTGATTCTGGTTGATTTTGATTAATAATTTCATCATTAATAGAGTTATCTTTTAATGAACTATCATTTTTATTAAATAAAAGAAATAAAGTAAACAGAAAAACAATACTGATTATTAATATAAATACTATTACTTTTGTTTTTTTCTTCATTTTATCATCCTCTATCTATAAACTATTATATCACTAATAATCAAAATTATTTTAAAAAATCAAATTTAATTTTTCAACTTTTATTAATCTTTTTAAATTAAAAATTCTTAATCTATTCAATATATTAATCTCAACTAAAATAGACACTTCATTTTCGATCGATATGTAATCATCTTCTATTACCATTATAGTAAATAATTAATTTTTGTTTTGCATTTTAAATTCCTTAAATATTTTAGTTAATGCCCTTTTTTCTATTCTTGAAACATAACTCCGAGATATTCCTAATTCTTTTGCTATTTCTTTTTGGGTAATTTCATCTTGATCATTTAAACCATATCTTTTAACAATTATTTCTTTTTCTCTTTCGGTTAAAACATTAAAATACTTTTTTAATAAAGCTATATTGTCTTTTTTTTGAATATCTAATTCAAATTCGGGTTTTGGAGTTTTTAAAACTTCTAAAAAGGTTATTTCATTACCTTCTTTATCAAAACCAATAGATTCATTTAAACTGATATTTTTATTATGTTTTTTATCAGAACGATAATACATTAAAATTTCATTTTCAATACATTTAGCTACATAAGTAGTTAATCTAGTACCATGTTTATAGCTAAAACTATCAACACCTTTAATCAAGCCGATGGTTCCAATACTGATTAAGTCATCAACATCATCTTTTTTATGATCATATTTTTTAACTATATGAGCCACTAATCTAAGATTGTGTTCGATCAGTTTATTTCTTGCTTCATTATCACCTAATTTCATTTTCTCGACACAAATTTCTTCTTCTTCTTTTGGTAATGGATCGGGAAATACATTATTAGAATAAGCAGCAGTAAAAATAAAAAAGTCTTTAAATAGTTTTCTTAAAAAATTTAACATAATTCACCTCATTAAATTTTATGTGATATTTAAATTAAAATTAATTACATTTTATCTTTTTAAATGTTATAATGGTATTAAATAATTAATTTCACACATACTAGAAAGGGTGATTTTATGTATAACAACTATTCAACAAAAGCTTATAACTTACACATTATCAATACTGATAAATTTAAAACAATTACGATTAAAATTAATTTTAAAAAATTATTAAAAAAAGAAGATGTAACTTATCGTAATTTATTAGGTAAAGTATTATTAAATTCAACTAAAGAATATTCAACCAAACAAGAGTTAGATAAACAAATAGAAGAATTATATGGATTAGGTTTAGGTTATTCTAGTAGTTTGAGTGGTAATTATATTATTAGTTCTTTTAATTGTAATTTTTTAAATGAAAAATACACAGAAAAAGATATGATTAAAAAATCGATTGAATTTTTGTTTAGTGTCATTTTTAATCCTAATGTTGAAGATAATAAATTTAAATATTTTGACTTATCTAAAAGATTAGTTAATGATGAAATTGAATCTTTAAAAGATAATACAAAAAGATATTCTTTACAAAGATTATTTGAAATACTAGGAAAAAATACAACTTTAGAATATAATTCTGTTGGTTATAAAGAAGATTTAGAAAAAATAACTAATGAAGATTTATATGATTATTATAAGAAAATGCTTAAAAGTGACTTGATTGATATTTTTGTTATTGGTAATGTTAAAGATCAAGAAATTGTCGAAATATTTAATAATAAATTTAATATCAATACCGTTAAAAAACCAGGAATTGCTCACTTCTTAGAACATTCTAAAATAAATAAAAAAGTAAATAAAGTAATAGAAGTTATGCCAATTGAACAAACTAATTTAAATATTGGTTTCAAATTAAAAGACTTAACTGACTTTGAAAGACAATATGTTTTATACGCCTACTGTTTTATTCTAGGTGGGGGACCTAATTCTAAATTGTTTAGAACAGTTCGTGAAAAAAATAGTTTATGTTATACCATAAGTGCTACTCATAAAGCTATTTATAATATTTTATATATTAGTGTGGGAACTAATAAAAGTGATGTAAAAAAATGTATTAGTTTAATCAAAAAAGAAATTAATAAAATGGCTAAAGGTGATTTCGAAGATAATGATTTAGAAGCGGCTAAGATAACTTACATTAATAGTTTAAAAGATATTGAAGACTACCAAGGAAGTATTTTAAGAATGTATGAAAGTAATATTTACTTTAACTATGATTTAGTTGATGAAAGATGCGAAAAAATAAAAAATGTTACAAAAGATGATATTATTAACTTAAGCAAAAAAATATTTATGGATAGTATTTTTATCCTAGAAGGAGAAAGTAATGAAGAAAATTAATTACAAAAATCTTGACTTAGATTTATTTTATGAAAAATTAGATAATGGTTTAGAAATATATGTTCTTCCTAAAAATAACGTTAATAATATCTATGTTACCTTTTCCGCTAAATATGGTTCAAACATTATTGAATTTAAAGAAAATGATAAAAAATCCACTAAAGTACCTTTAGGAATCGCCCATTTTTTGGAACATAAAATGTTTGAACAAGAAGATGGAACTGATATTTTCAGCTTTTATAGTGAGCGTGGTGCTGATTGCAATGCCAATACCAATAATACTAAAACAACTTATCTTTTTTCAGGCCCTAGTTTTTTAGATGAAAATTTAAATCTTTTATTAGATTATGTTCAAAGTCCATATTTTACTGATGAAAACGTTGAAAAAGAAAAAGGAATTATTACTCAAGAAATTAAAATGTATCAAGATATGCCCAGTAATGTTATGTACGATAAGATATTAGAAAATTGTTTTCAAATTCATCCAATGAAATATCCAATTATTGGAACAATCGATAGTGTTAGTTCAATTACAAAAGAAGATTTATACACTTGTTACAATGCATTTTATCATCCATCTAATATGTTTGTCGTAGTTACAGGTAATGTTGATGCTGATGAAGTTATAAATATCATTAAAGAAAATCAAATGAAAAAACAATTTAAAAAAGAAAGTAAAATTAAGGTTAAAAAATATGACGAACCAAAAGAAGTTAAAAAGAAAGAAGATAAAGTTAATTTAAATGTCAGTATTCCAAGATGCGCAATTGCTTATAAAATAAAATTAGAAAAAAACATTAAAAATTTATTTTATTTATTAACTTTATTTGATTGTAAATTTTCATCAACCAGTGACTTTGTCAATAATTTAATCAATGAAGAAATAATTAACGATTCATTAGTTATTGATTTTGATAACAGTTCTGATTATTTAGTTGTTTTTGTAATTGGTGAATCAACCAAACCAAATATTTTGTTAGAAAAAATAAAAGAAGAAATGACTAATTTAGAAATCGATGAAAAAGATTTTTTAAGAAAGAAAAAAACTTTATTAAGTTCAATTATTTATATGACTGAAAATATTTTTAGTCTAAATCACAATATTATAAATGACATTATCAGATATGGTAAATTTAACGATAATAAATATAATGATATTAAAGATTTAAACTATAAAGACTTTTGTAAATTGATTAAAAACATCGATTTTGATAATTGTACAACTTTAATTATCGAACCAAAAAAACAATCTTAAACGATTGTTTTTATTTGTCATTAGTTATATTTCCATCTCCAGTAACGGGTATTGTTTCACCAACATAAGTAGAAGAGGGCTTAAAAATAACCTTAACTAAATCTTTATCACGAGCTAATATTTCTCTTACTTCCCTTTTAAATTGTCCTGGATAATCTCTTAGATTCGCACTAACACCATAAGCCTCAATTTCTAATTCTTTAGCAATATATAAAGCGCGATATAAATGATATTCTTGTGTAACAATAACAACTTTGTCAACTTCAAAAATCTCTTTTAATCTATAAATACTATCATAAGTTGAAAAACCGGCATGGTCCATAAATATATCACTAGAATTAATTCCTTCATCGATAGCATAACTTTTCATAACATTAACTTCGTCATAATCTTCTTGACCATGATCACCACTCATAATGATTTTTTTAGCAACACCATTATTATATAATTCTATTCCGGTTAAAATACGATCTTCTAACATCGGACGAGGTTTATTTCCATAAACACCAGCACCAAGTACTAAAATACAATCGACATCAGTTAAATCTTTTGCTTCATCAATTGAAATTATTCTACTTTTAGTGCTTAAAACAACATAAAAATTAACTGTCAATATTCCGACAATCGATAATAAAATTAATGACAATATAATAATTATTATTTTTTTCATAATGAAACACCTATTAATATTTTATCACATAATCTATTTTTCATAAAATGATAACTATTTATTTTCAATCAAGTTACTATCTTTATATTGATAATTTAAATAATTATTATTAGATATAATAGTTTCGCCTAATTGTTTTTCCAATTCATCACGGGCTACTTTAGCTACATTACCACCTATTTTAGCTACTTTTATATTACTATCTAAACCTTGTGGTTTTTGTTTAGCTGCTAATCTTTTTGTTGCTTCTTCGCCTAAATCCGCCAAAGTAACTTCGATACTATCCATATTATCTCTTAAAGATTCTTTTCTTAATCCTTTAAATTGCTTATATTCTTTCGCTGTCATACCTGACCAACTTTTATATATTTCATTTGTTAGAATACTATATTCATAACTTTCAGTAACACCATTTTCTTTCCATACATCGGTAAGGCTTTTTCTTTGTTGAATTCCTTTGATTCTTTTGGATATCCATGCTTCATCATATCCTTTAGAACGATATAAATCTATTAATCGTTGAATACCAATAGACGGGTCAAATACTTCATCTATTCGTTCGCTTCCTAATTTAGCAAGCCATTGCTTTATCGGTTCAGCATTTTTACTAGGAATTGATTCAATAATTCTAAACATACCTTCAATATCAACAACATCTGTTAGACGATACTTACCATCTCGCGCCTTTAATTTCAACTGGTGACAATTTGTCACCGTTTCATTTCCCTCTTCTTTAATCCTTTGTTTTAGCTTATTCCAATATTTTCTACCATCCTTGCTTTCAGATAATATTCCAACAACATCAACAACACTAATATAATATTTTTCGCTTTCTTTATCCCAAACAGTTCTAATATTTTCATTATTAAATATTTTGTTTATTAAATAAGTTTTATCTTGTTTCATATCTCTCCTTTCTACTCCTACGATCAAATTATATCATACGAACATATATTTGTAAATAAGTTTTTTAAAAAAAAGAACAAAATTAATTGTTCTTAAATTTTTTCCACTTTAATAGCTACTTTTTCATCATTTAATTCATCATCAAACATTAATGAATCATCGTTAATTAGTTCATCGCCTAATACTTCACCCATTACATAGTCATAATACTTTTCTAACATCTGTTTAATTTTATCAGTTCCATTATAAATGACTTTAATATGGTCAGTAATAACAAAATCAGCTTCTTTTCTAAGGCTTTGAACTTTACGAACAAATTCACGAGCTAAACCTTCTAAAATTAATTCTTCAGTTAATTCAGTATTTAAAACAACACAAGTACGACTATTACTACTTGAAGCATATCCTTCTTTTTGTTTTAAAGATATTAAAACCATCTCATTAGTAAGCTCAAAATCCTCACCATCTAATTTTACCTTTAAACTACCTTTTTCAAGTTGCGAAATTTCTTTAGTAGTTAAATTATTTAATACTTCTTGTAGTTCTTTTATCTTTGGTCCTAAAGTTTTACCTAAAATTTTAAAATTAGGTTTAACAATATAATCCAAATATTCACCCATATCTTCTTTGAAAATAATCTCTTTTACATTTAATTCTTCTTGAATAATTGAAATTAAATTTCCAATTACTTTTTCATCTTTCTTTGGTAAAATTAAATGAGAAATTGGTTGACGAACTTTGATATTAACTTCTTCACGAGCAAATCTTCCTAATGAGCAAATATCTCTTACTAAATCCATTTGTTCTTCAATTTTTTCATTAATTAATTTTTCATTATATTTAGGAAAATCAGCCAAATGAATAGATTCATCACCTGTTAATTTTTGATAAATTTCTTCTGTTAAAAATGGAGTTATTGGTGCACATAATTTACATAATGCCACTAATACTTCATAAGTTGTTAAATAGACAGCTTTTTTAGATTCTGTTAATTCACTATCCCAAAAACGGCGACGGTTACTGCGAATATACCAATTAGACAAATCGTCGTTTAAAAATGGGACAATCAATCTCGTCACTTTATTTAAATCATATTCTTCATAAGCTGAAGTGACATTTTTAATTAATTTATTTAATTTAGATAACAACCATTTATCGATAAGTTCTCTTTTACTAACAGGTACATCATAAGTTCTTGGATCAATATTATCAGCATTAGCATACATTTCAAAGAATGAATAAGCATTTTTAAAGGTTGAAATATATTTTGAATAAATTTCTTTTAGTCCTGTTTCATCAAATTTTAAAGGTGTCCAAACAGGAGATGCATATAACATATAATATCTTACTGTATCAGCTCCATATTTAGTCATAATGTCAGTAGGATCAATAATATTACCAGTTGATTTACTCATTTTTTTACCATGGGCATCCAACATCATATCATTAACCACAACGTTTTTAAAACTAGATTCACCAGATATAATAGTCGATATAACTAGTAATACATAGAACCAACCTCTTGTTTGATCAACTCCTTCAGCAATAAAATCGGCTGGAAATTGTGATTCAAACAATTCTTTATTTTCAAATGGATAATGGAATTGGGCATAAGGCATGGCTCCTGAGTCAAACCAAACATCCATTACATCTTTTACTCTTTCCATAGTTTTGCCACATTTACTACATTTAATATGTAATTCATCGATATATGGACGATGTAATTCTATTTTTCTAACATCTTTATCTTCAATTATTTTTTCTTGTAGTTCATCTAAAGAACCAATTACTTCTTTATGTCCACATTCGCAAGTCCAAATAGGCATTGGACATCCCCAATATCTATTTCTTGATATTCCCCAATCGACCATATTATCTAGCCAATTAGCAAATCTTTTTTCACCAATATAGTCAGGATACCAATTAACTTTTTTATTGGCTGCAATTATTTTATCTTTATAAGCGGTAGTTTCAACATACCAAGCTGGTTTAGCATAATAAATTAAAGGACTTTTACATCTCCAACAATGCGGATAATCATGAACTAATTTTATTTTTTTAAATAATTTATCACTTTCTTTTAAATGTTTAATTATATCTATTTCTAATTCAGGATCAGTAACTAATCTACCTTTCCATGGTCCTTCAGTATAACAACCATCTTTTCCAACGACATTAATAAAAGTAATACCATTTTCTTGGCAAATACGATTATCGTCGACACCATAAGCTGGAGCCACATGAACAATTCCAGTACCGTCAGAATCAGTTACATAGCTATCAGCAATAACTTCAAAAGCTTTACCTTCAACTTCGACAAACGGTAATAATTGTTCATATTTCACTCCTTGCAAATCTTTTCCTTGATATTTTTCTAAAACTTTATAACCTTCACCTAAAACTTTTTCAGCTAAAGATTCAGCTAAAATAAATTTATATCCTTGACTTTCAACTTTTAGATAAATTAAATCTGGATTAACACATAATGCAACATTAGCTAGTAATGTCCAAGGTGTAGTTGTCCAAACTAAGAAATAAACATCTTCATTCTTAATTTTAAAAGGAACAATAACTGTATTAACAGGATCTTGTTGATATCCTTGAGCTACTTCATTACTAGATAATTCAGTACCACATCTTGGACAGTAAGGTAATACCTTATTTCCGTGGTAAATCAAACCTTTCTTATCTATTTCTTTAATAATCCACCATTCAGACTCGATATATTCATTGTCACATGTTACATATGGATGTTCACAATCGATAAATTGTCCCATCATGTCAGTTATTTTTTTTACTTCATCAATATTTGTAGCTGTTTCTTTATTACATTCTTTACAAAAATTTTCGATACCAAATTTTTCAATATCAGATTTATTTTTAAATCCTAATTTTTTTTCAACATTAACTTCAATAGGAAGTCCGTGAGTATCAAGACCGATTTTTCTCAAAACTCGATAGCCTTGCATGGTTTTATATTTAGTAAAAGCATCTTTTATTGTTTTAGCGAAGACATGATGAATACCTGGTTTAGCATTAGCATAAATTGGTCCATCATAAAAAACGTAATTTTTATTATTTTCGCGATTACTAATTGATTTTTCAAATATATCATTTTTTTTCCAAAAAGATAAAACTTCTGATTCAGCTTCATTGATTTGTTTTTTATTTAATTCTTTAAATTTCATAATTACCTCCTGTAATATACAAAAAAGATGATACCTAAAGGGCGAAATGTATCCGCGGTACCACCTTTCTTTTTACTTATTTAACTATAACGCGTTACCGTTTTTATCTTATCCATAAAAAGCATCCAAAGTGATCTATATATTAATTCTTTATTAGTTTCCACCAACCACTAACTCTCTATTAAAGATATTTAATATACCGTCTTTTTCATCTGCTATATATCTATTTTTTCAATATCATCAACTAATTCGAGTTGTGTTTCTAAAGTTCCTTTTAACCTTTTTTTAAATACAATCATGTTTCTTCTTAAGTTATCAGTTTCCTTTTCGATTTCTTCAGCTTTAAGTAATGCTTCGTTGACAATTCGATTAGCGTTTTTCTTTGCATCGCTAACTATTATATCTCTTTCTTGATAAGCTGTCAACTTAATTTGTTCACTAGTTTTTTCGGCCATTAAAATTGCTCTTTTTAAATTTTCTTCCATTCTTGAAAATTGCGCAACTTTATCATTTAATTTTTTATTTTCTTCTTCTAGAGATTTGTAACTAGCTATTTGTTTGTCTTTATCATCAATTTCTTTAACCATCGCTTCTACTTTAGCAATTACTTTGTCTAGAAAACTATTTACTTCATCTGGATCATAGCCTCTTAAGACACGGCTGAATTTTTCCATAAGATTCACCTCAATTTAGTTTACCATTCAATATTTATATCTTTATTATCGTGAATATCTTTACCTTCTGTTTCATCAGTTATTTTACCATTTACTTTAACATTATTCGGTGTGCATAAAAATATTCCACCACCAACTTTTTGTAAGTCCCCTCCGATAGCATATATCGTACCACTTAAGAAGTCGACAATTCTTTTAGCTTGTTCGCTTGTTACTCTTTTTAGATTAACTACAACTGTGTTACGATTTTTTAATTGATCAGCAATTTGTTGTGTTTCTGAAAAAGCACGTGGTTCTAATAAAACTAATTTAGTACTTCCATCTTCTTCAACTGCCTCACTAGCCTTTAAATTATAATATTGGTCATTTAAGCCATCACTTAATATATCCGTTTCTTCACTTGTAAACCATTTTTTTATATTCATACCCTTTTCCTCCTTGTTGTATAGACATCTATCCACACTACTACCATAATTCTACCACAAATTAAATAAATTGTGAACTATATTTTAAATTTTTTTCACATTTTACAAAATAAAAAACGATTTTGAATATTTCTATCAAATCGTTTTTAATAAATACTAAAATTCTATTCTTTTATTTATATAATCAACAACTTCATCAAGACTTAAAGTTATTTGTTCCATTGTATCTCTATCTCTTAAAGTTACAGTATTATTGTTTAGTGTATTATCGTCAACAGTTATACAAAAAGGTGTTCCCATAATATCGTTTCGACGATATCTTTTACCAATGTTACCAGCTTCGTCATAGTTAACCATAAAATGTTTAGCTAAATTGTTATAAATTTTTTGAGCCTTTTCAGCATGCATTTTTTTAATTAGTGGCAAAACAGCCACTTTATAAGGTGCTAAGAAAGGGTGAAATTTCATTATTTCTCTTTCAGTGTTATCTTCTAAAGTTTCTTTGCAATATGAATTAAATAAAATAGCTAAAACTGTTCGATCTAATCCGTAAGTTGATTCAATTATGTAAGGAATATACTTTTCATTTGTATCAGGATCTAAATATTCTTGCGATTTACCGCTATATTCTTGATGACGAGATAAATCAAAATCAGTTCTATTATGCGTACCATTTATTTCTCCCCAACCAAAAGGAAATTTATATTCGATATCACAAGCAGCTTTGGCATAATGTGCTAATTTTTCATGATCGTGAAATCTTAATTTATCTGCTGGAATTCCTAAATCCATAAAGAATTTTTTACCATATTCTTTAAAATATTCATACAATTCTTCGTCTTCACCTTTTTTGCAGAATGTTTGATATTCCATTTGTTCAAATTCAATTGTTCTAAAAGTAAAGTTTCCTGGTGTAATTTCATTTCTAAAAGCTTTACCAATTTGACCAATGCTAAAAGGTAATTTAGCACGCATACTTCTTTGAACATTTAAAAAGTTAACATATTCTCCCTGTGCATTTTCTGGTCTTAAATAAACAACACTCTTTGAATCTTGCGTTACACCACGATAAGTTTCAAACATTAATTTAAATTGTCTAATATCTGTAAAATTAGTTTTACCACAATTTGGACATGGTACTTTATGCTCGTTAATATAACTCATCATTTCCTCGTTAGTCATAGCATCACCAATTGAACTATGACTATAATCATTAATTAAATTATCAGCACGATGTCTTGTTTTACATTCACGACAATCAATCAGTGGATCAGCAAATGACTCAACATGTCCAGATGCTTCCCAAACTCTTGGGTGCATTAAAATATCTGCATCAACTTCATAGGCATTTTTTCTTTGTTGAATAAATCTTTTACGCCATGCATCTTTGATGTTGTTTTTTAATCTTGAACCCAATGGTCCATAATCCCAAGTGTTAGCTAATCCACCATATATTTCACTCCCTTGAAATATAAATCCATATTGTTTGCATAAATTAACTAGTTTCTCCATTGTTAATTCTTCCATTTTAATTTCCTCCTATTTTTCTATAATTTTTTATAACTAATTGTTTAATAATATCACCTGATGAATAATATATAAATTCAGATTCTAAGCCTTTAAAAGCTTCTTCAATCAACTCTAATTGAATTAGTGCTCTATTATCTTGGTAAAATTTAAATGTAACATTACCTATTTTCAATTCACATATAGAATTGCAATTCCTATTTGTGTCTAAAAATTCTTTTTTCTTATCACTTATTTTCATTGCTTCTTCTTCAAAGAAACATTCGTCAGTAACTCCATACATTCTTAATATTTCTTGAATATATCTAATAACAAAAGACCTTTCATACTTAGGAATAATTATTTCACTATTTTTAAGTAAAGATAAAATGTTGTAATTACAATAACCTACTCCTGTTTTAATATCTTTATTGTTTCTATTTAATCCAAGAAATAATTGTTTTCCTAACTTTTTCTTTTTTTCCATATCTTGGTGCGATAAATCTTTTAAAATTCCTTCTCTTTTAGCAAATTCTATTCTTTTAACAAAATCAGGAAAAATATCTTTAATATTACAATTACCTAAAGCGATGGTAAAAACACCTTCTGTCGTTATAATATCAAAGCAGGTTTTATCAGGCTGATATTGATTATAAGTAAAATACTTTATACCAATCACAGTATGATTGGCTAAAAAATTATCTAACATATAGTTACATACATTTAAAGGTTCTTTTCTTATCTTTTTTAAATCTTCACTATAAACTCCAATAAAAGATCCATTTAACTTGCTTTTTTCCTTTAAAGTCAACCTTGGAATTAATTCACCATCTTTTTCTCTTATCGATAAAATTGCATTTCTAAAATCATTTGATAAAAATCTTCTTAATTTCTGTATATCCATCATAAAACATCACCTTAAAATAAAAATCTATTAGAAACTATAAGGACGGCATAACCGTGGTTCCACCTTATTTATTCTAATAGAATCACTCTTTAAATATATTGCTCGGAAGTTGCCAACCTTCGTCATCGCATTGATATTTATATTTTATTACATTTATTTTGTTTAGTCAATAAAAAAGTAGTAAAAACTACTTTTTATCTAAACATACCGCAGCCACCACAATCATCATTGATGATTTGAGTTTCTTCTGTACAAGTATATTTTGGAGTATAACTATGAACATAATGAACGCGATTAATTGTATGAGTGTTTATAGGACAAATATGTGGTACTTCACAATAAAAATCTTTTTCCACACAATTATTAATCATAGGTTCATAAATAGGTTCCATCATTTGTTGCATTCCTTTATTGCAGCAACAAGCTCTTTTGTTAAACATTTTAATCCCCCTTACCTATTTTATAATATGATTAATAAAAATAGTGGTATATGTGTTTGTACCAAAAACATGAGTTTATTTTCTCATGTCTAGATTATATTAATATCAAATAGCATAATTAATTTTACAACTTGATATTTATTAAATTGTAACTGTTTTATCTATGTAATCTAATATATCATCAATATCAGAAGATACATAATAACTATCTTTAATATATTCCATCGTAAATGACTCATTATATACTTTATCTAAAAATAATAATAATTCATCATAAAATCCACAAGAATTATAAATAACAATTGGTTTATCAAATTCATGGCTTCTTTTACTTTCTATAGCTAAAAACAATTCATTAATTGTTCCGATTCCACCAGGTAAAAATAAACAAATATCGCTTTCCAAAATTAATTTGTCGATTCTTTCACTGACATTTTTAGTTATTATTTCTTTAGAACATTTTAAATCATTAAAATCGTCTTTATAACTATCTGGACATATTCCAATTATTTCTCTTTTATTTTTTAAAGCTTGGTGATAAGCTATTCCCATCAATCCTGAATCGTAGGCTCCAAAAATCAAATCATTATCGATAAGTATTTTTTCTAAAAGTTTT
Organism: uncultured Bacilli bacterium; assembly: GCA_944363915.1. Lineage (GTDB taxonomy): Bacteria > Bacillota_I > Bacilli_A > RF39 > UBA660 > Faecisoma. The sequence goes on from CALVVR010000002.1 coordinate 48,902, forward strand.
TCACAATCTTTTTTATATTTATCTGGTATCTCGTTTTTTGAAGAGCATCCAACAAAAATTTTCAAATTATATCATCCCTCTTTATTATTGCGCATATTTTTGCTAATCATTTCTTTTTCGATTGTTAAATATTTTATTCGTTCAATAATTCTTTTGGCTTTTACTAATTCAACACCATCTTTAGTTTGAGCTAAATGTTGTTCTAAATTGTCAATTGATAAATTAGATGTAATAAAAGTTGGTAAATCATTATCCATACGATTTTGTAAAATAGAACATAATATTTCATCTCTTGACCAAGAAGATACTGCTTCAGCTCCTAAATCATCAATTAATAATAATGGTACATTTTTAACATATTCAAATTTTTCATCATAATCACTATCGAAAGAAGATTTTAAATCTCTTAAAAATTCTGGCCAGAATATAATGGCACTTTTAATATTTTTTTTAGCTAATTCATTAAAAGTAGCGACAATTAAATAAGTTTTACCACAGCCAAAGTTACCTGTCAAATATAGTCCTTTACCAATTGGATTATTAATAAAATTATTTAGCCATAAAATAGTATCTTTACGACTAGCTAATCTTTTATCGACTTTATCCCAACTTGCTTCCATATAACTTTTTGGTAAATTATAGTATTTAACATTTTTTAAATAATTATATTTTTTATCTTGATTTAATTTGTATTTACAAGGTTTATAATGAAACTGCATTATTTTATTAGCCATTTTAGGTAGATAAACATACCCCAACATTTTATTTTTACATTCACTTAATCCAGGGCAGTTAAGACAATTGTGATATTCCTCTGAACATTCTTCTAATGTTGACGTATATTTCATTAATATGTCATCACTAATCTTTAATTTAGAAATAAATTCTTTAAAATTCTTATTTTTTAATGCTTCATTATAAGATTCTTTTAAGTCTTTTTGATCATATTCTATTATATCACCTATTTTAATCATCTTTCTAACTCCTTTTCAAAAGCTTTCAATTCTTCATCTGATAACATATCACTTTCAATATTTTGATTAAACCAGCTAGGAATTGCTTCAACTTTTTTGTTAATTTTAGTTTTATTGTTCTTTTTATCATATTCCGAACGTGCGAAATCAATGGCATCACTAACAGTTTCAATTTTACTTCTTTTCCACTGAACGGCAATTTGTTCAACAAACTTACGAACTAATTTATTGTTATTAATTTTCAAAACATAATCAAGCAAAACATTGACAACCCCCGGATTTAATTTTTGCTCAATTACTAGATATTCAATTATCTCCATATCTTTTTCTGTTGGCTTAGAATCTTGTTTTAAGGTTAAAAATTCATAAGGACTAATTGTTTCAAATTGATTGATTAATTTTGATCTTTTAGTGTTATTAACTTGATTCTGCCTTAAATATAATGGCTGATTCTGATAAACTATTTTGGGTATTTTACCTTTATGTTCAAACTTATAAAAACTGCGACAATTTTCTTTTAATAAATCGATATCAACCTTTCGATCAACTAAACTATTTTTAATAATTTCACTAATTTCATCATTTCCTAAATCGTAGATAAAAGCTAATTCGTAAATTAATTCTTTAGTATCTTTAGAAATACTTCTAATATTTAATAGTTCTTCGGGAATTAAGCTCAAAACTTCGTTAAAATTAATACTCGGTTCAAACGATAATTCTAAATGCTTAGCAGATTTAATATTACTATTTTCTATTTTATCAGTACAGACAAAATTATAAACATCTTTAAAAGAACATGAAATATCTTGATAACCCTTTAAATCAACTTTAGGTAACGAGAAAGAGTCAACGATCCTTTTATACTCTTTTTTGCTTAAATTATTATATAGGGCTGTATCTAAAATAGGATTGTTAAAAAATTCATATGCTGATAAAGGCCCATATAATTCATAAATATAATTATTAACTTCACCTTTTTTCAAATAAGTTTTAATCAATCCGATCGCTTCTAATTTGTCTTTAGCTTCTTTAATATCATCTAGTTTTAATTGCATACTGATAGCTAAATCATTATGAGTATTCCCTGAAGAATTAAATTTATTACGATCCAAAAAGCTCCATAAAGTCAAATATAAACTAATGGCAATACTACCAACAATTGGCTGGTATAAAAGAGTTAGAGTCAAACGATCTTGACTATTCAAAATAGTTTTGTTAATAACAACAAAAGTATCTAAAGGAAGTAATGAATTAACCAAATTACCACCACCATTTCATAATATATGATAGCACATTTATTAAACAAAAAAAAGAACTATTTTATTCTTTCTTTAAAATAGTCATAAAACAAATTATCTGGTTTAGTTTTTAAAACATCAGCTATTTTAATCGCCATTTTATATGATAAAGTTCTTTTGGCGTTTTCTAGTTGTGAATAAAAAGGTTTGCTTATACCTAACTCTTGTGCCATATAAGTAGTGGTATACCCTTTTTTTTGCCGTGCTTGTTTTAGTTTTAAATTCATACTACAACTCCTTGTATTAATTATATCACAAAGTGCACCATTAGTGTACTGTAAATTGTTTTAAATTATGAGAAAATATAATTGGTAATTTTTACCAAGAGGTGATTTCATGGATGTATCAAATGATTACACAACTTTAATTAGAAATATAAAATACTATCGAATCAAGGCAAATTTGACACAAGAACAATTGGCAGAAAAAGCTGATTTGAGTACTTCATATATAAAGCAAATCGAATCAGGTAAAGAATTTAAAAACATTACATTCGTTACCTTTAGTAAAATTGCCAAAGCATTGGATATTAATGTTAATCAACTGTTTATGAGAAGAGAAGAAGAAGTTTTAAATTAATTCTATTAACTTATTTTTTAAATCATCATCTAAATTAACGATGATTTTTTTTATTTTGATATTTTTTTCATATAATTTTAATTTTTCTTCATAATACAATAATTTTTCTTCAATTTCTTTTAAAGATTTATGAATTGCATTACGACTAATATTATAATTTTCGCTAATTTCGCTTAAAGTTAAATTATCAAAGTAATAATCTTTAAAATATTTTTTTTGCTTATCAGTTAATAATTCGCCATAATAATCATATAGAATGCATAATAAAACTTGATTATTCATTTTATGTAAATAAAGCTGAACAAATTATTACGATTCCTAACCCTAAATAAATAGGAGTCATATATTTTCTTTTATAAATTTTATGATTATTAAATCCGATAACAAACATTAATATCCCAATTAAAATTTGACTAATTATAAATAACTCTCTTTCAAAAAGACTAGCTACACCAAAAGCAACTAAAAAAATTGCTAAAGAAATTTGTAATAACATTGTAATTTGTTCAACTGTATCAACATCTAATTTATTTTTCATAATTCCCTCCAAATAATCCATAAATATATTTTTCAATATCAAAAACTCTTAAATCTTCTTCTTTTTCTCCTAAACCAATAAATTTAACAGGTATTCCAACTTTTTCTTTAATAGCTAAGACAATCCCTCCTTTAGCTGTACCATCTAATTTTGTTAAAACAATGCCAGTAATATCAGTTATCTCTTTAAAACTTTTTGCTTGACTGATACCATTTTGACCAGTTGTCGCATCAATTACTAATAATGTTTCGTGAGGAGCATTTGGTACTAATTTACCAATTACTTTATTTATTTTATCTAATTCATTCATTAAATTAACTTTATTTTGTAAGCGTCCAGCTGTGTCAATTAAAACAACATCATAATTTTCATTTTTAGCTTTAGTTAATCCATCATATATAACGCTAGAGGCATCTTGGGTTTCCTTTGATACAACATCACAACCAACTTTATTTCCCCATTCGTTTATTTGTTCAACTGCTCCTGCTCTAAATGTATCTCCAGCAACCAATAAAACTTTTTTACCTTGATTTTTTAAACGATAAGCAATTTTACCGATACTAGTTGTTTTACCAACACCATTTACTCCAACAAATAAAATAACAGTTGGATTAGTTTCTGCATAATTTATCTTATTGACAATTATATCATTATTGACATAAATAATAAACATTTCGTCTATAATAATATCCATCAAATCTTTTGAATCAACTATATTTTCTGATTTAACTCTTCTTTTTAATTTGTCAATAAATTTCATAACTGTATCAACACCAATATCAGCCATTATAAATATTTCTTCTAATTCTTCAAAATATTCATTACTAACCTTTTTATATTTATTGTTTAAAACATTTATCTTGTTGACAAACTCTTTACTGGTCTTTTGCAAACCTTTTTCATAAGCATCTAGCTCTTTTTTATTTGAATTGCTAAATATTTGTTTAAACTTATCAAATAATCCCATATTTTTTCACCTTTAATAATTATAACAAAAAAAATTACTTATGTCTAACAATAAATAATTACTTTGACAAATAAATATAAACAATGTATAATTATATCGTCATAATTCTAAAAAAGAAAGGAGGTAAAAATGTTTAAAGAAAATGTTACTAAAGTTTTTGCTTTAGGTGGCCTAGGCGAAGTTGGAAAAAATATGTATTGTATTATGCACGAAAATGAAATAGTTATTATCGATGCTGGGGTTATTTTTCCTGATGATATGATGGGTGTTGATTATATTATTCCTGATTTTACTTTTTTAAAAAGAAATGAGCGAAAAATTAAAGCTTTGTTTATAACTCATGGTCATGAAGATCATATTGGTGCAATTCCATTTTTATTACAGAACGTAGAGATCCCAGCAATTTATGCTCCTAATCAAGCTGTTGGTCTAATTAAAGGAAAATTAGAAGAAAGAAACATCCAATATAAAAACTTATTTGTTTATAATGAACAAACCAAAGTTAAATTTAAACATATGATGGTTGAGTTTTTTATGACAACTCACTCTATTCCTGATAGTCATGGTATTTGCGTCCACACACCTAATGGAACAATTGTAACTACTGGAGACTTTAAATTTGACTTAACACCAATTGGTCCTATGGCGAATTTGCATAAAATGGCAGAAATCGGCAAAAAAGGAGTTACCTTATTATTAAGCGATAGTACTAATGCTTTAAATGAAGGTTTTTCAGCTAGTGAATCTAAAGTAGATGAAGCATTGTCAGATATTTTTAGAAAGCATCACGGTAGAATTATTATTGCAACATTTGCTTCTAACATTTATCGATTGAAACATATTGTCGATACATGCAAAAGAAATAACCGTAAAATTGCTATTTTTGGTCGTAGTATGACTACTAATATCGAAATATCAATTGAAGGTGGTTATATTAAAAACAAAGGTATATTTATTAGTCCTGAAGAAGCAAACAGTATGCCAGATAATAAAGTATGTTTATTGTGTACTGGTAGTCAAGGCGAACCATTAGCAGCTTTAAGTCGAATTGCTAATGGTAGTCATAAACAAATTAAATTAAAAAGTGATGATACTGTTGTTTTCTCTTCTTCAGCTATTCCTGGTAATGCCATTAGTATTTCAAGAACAATTAACAAACTTTATTTAAAAGGGGTTAAAGTATATACTAATACATCACTTAGTGATATTCACACTTCAGGCCATGCCAACCAAGAAGAATTAAAATTAATGATTAGACTAATTAAACCTAAATATTTTATGCCAATCCATGGAGAATATCGAATGCTTAAAGAACACGCTGATTTAGGTGTTATGTGTGATATCCCTAAAGAAAACACTTTTGTTTTAAGTAATGGTGATGTTTTAAATATTAAAAATAGACATGTTACTAAAGGTGAAACTGTTATAGCTGGTGACTCTTATGTTGACGGTAATAAAATTGGTGATGTGGATAATATTGTTATTAAAGAACGTAAATCAATGAGTCAAGATGGAATTGTTATTATCACTTTGGCAATTAAAAATAATAAATTACTATCTAATCCAACAATTACTACTCGTGGTTTTGTGTTAGTTAATGATAACATGGAATTATTACATGATTTAGAAAATAAAACTAAATTAGTTGTTGAAAATAAGATTAAAAACATTAGTGAATTAAAATCATTAATTATTTCAGAATTAGTAAATTATATTTATGACAAAACTGGTCGTAAACCAACAATATTGCCAGTTATTATGGAGATAAAGAATTAATCTTTATCTTGACTAATTTTTTGAAAACATCAATATCTTAAGTTTTCTGAAAATGGAAAACAATAGTGAAAAAATGAGCGTTTTTAGATATTAAAACTCTAAAAATGCTTTTTTTATGGTTAAAATGGTAAATAAAAATGGCCAATTAACAAAGCCGGTTTGAAAAAACGACTTTGTCAACGGCCTGAAATTGTATTTTTAAGTAAAATTACTTTTGACATTTTTCACAATAATAAGTTCCTCTGCCATTGATTTTAACTTTAGTTACCTTAGTATGACAAAATGGACATACATCTTTAGTATGAACTAATAGTTCGTTTTGAAATTTACCATGCACTCCTTCACTTGAAGTATAACTTTTAATAGTTGTCCCACCTAATTGAATGGCTTTTTCTAAAACTAATTTGGTATTTTTGATAATATCATTTAATTCTTCATCAGTTAAAGCATTAGCTTTTTTATAAGGGTTTATTTTACTTAAATATAATATTTCATCAGCATAAATATTACCGATTCCAACAATAATTGATTGATCTAATAAAACCGACTTGATTGGTAATTTTTTATTTTTATATTTATCTTTTAAATAATTACTATTTAAATTAGGTTCCCATGGTTCATATCCTAATTCATTTAATGGTTTTACATTATATGCATCTTTCTTATCTAATAAATACATCCTTCCAAACTTACGAGTATCATTATATCTTAATTCAAAATCTTTAAACTTAAAAATAACGTGTTGGTGACGAGTTATTTCATCATTAAAGTTTTTAATATAGTATTTACCTTCCATTCTTAAATGTGATAATAAATAATAATCATTTAGTTCAAATAACAACCATTTTCCTCTTCTTTTTATATCAATGATTGTTTGATTTCTTATTTTTTTTATAAATTCTTCAACACTTGGTTTTTCAATAATATTAGGATAATTAACTACTACATCTAATATTTTTTGATTTAATATTTGTTTTTTTAATGTTTCTTTTACTGTTTCTACTTCTGGTAATTCAGGCATAATTCCTCCAACTGGTAATCGCATTTAATTATTTTATCAATATTAATAATTAGATCATGATTAATTTTACTAAAATATAATCTTACTTTTAATTCTTTATTATTTTCTAAATTTAATTTTTTGCACAAAATTTTTCCCATATTGATTGTTTTATAATTTAATTTATTCAAATAATCTTCAAAAAAAGGATAATGAGTGCAACCTAAAACAATCACATCAACTTTTGGTAATTTTTTCAAGTATTCATCTAATATGGTTTGGTAATCTAAGTTGTTTTCAATCAAATTAACTAATTTAGGACAAGGTACTTGGTATATTTCTTTATTTATCTTATTAAATATATTACTTTTAATTGTCATCTCAGTAGCTAAAACACCTACTGCTTTATAATCACTATTATTTAAATATTCGATAGTTGGACTAATAATATCATAAATTGGCAAGTTATATTTTTCTTTTAATTCCAAATAAATATTTGAACTTATCGTACCACAAGCGATAACAATTATATCAACTTCTTTAGTAATTAAAAAATCGATGATTTTGCTTGATAATATTTTTAACTCATATTTTGATTTAGTACCATATGGAATATTAATATTATCACCAAAATAATAATAAGTGTTGTTAGGATATTTGTTTATTAGTTCTTTTAAAACAAATAAACCACCTATTCCTGAATCAAAAACACCAATTCGCATTATTATCCTTCCTTTCAATATTTACTTATTTTTTATAATTTTTATTATTAATATAACAATTAAACAAGCAATAAAACCAATTATTATATAAACTGTTGTAGAATTTGATTGGGATTTTTCAGTTGTCTCAACAATTTCTTTCTTATTTTGAACTGCTTCTTTTCTTATAATAATTAGGTTATATTCTTTTTTAGATTCATCTTCTGCTGTTACTGTTATTGTATATTTATTTTCTCCTACTTTTAAAGCTTTTTGCCCAGTTCCAGTAACTTGAGCTTTCTCGTCTTCTGGTTTCGCACTAATAGTTATAATTTGAATATCATTATCCACTTCTAATGTATATTCAGTAATATTTTTATCAAAGTTAAAATTTTCAACATCAACAATTAATTCACTTAAATAATTATTATTTGATTTTTCTTCTTTTATATTCGTATCATCATCTATATTGGTTTGAGTATTGGAATTTGTATTACTAAAACTGGTATTATTAGAATTAACAGGTGTCTTAGAAGCATCATCCAAATAGATAAAACCAATTAAATTACCACTAGTTACAGATCTTTTGATACCTTCTATTATTCCTTCGTTTTCTTCAGTAACCATTCCACCCTCATTCGTTATCATATAATCGCCATCTACCGAAACAACATACCCTACATGACCATATCCATCAATTGAAGACCATACTGCTATTGAATTTGGTTTAGCTTCCCTTCCAACTGAATAACCAGCTTGTTTCGCACTATTATACCAAGTTTGGGCATTATCCCATCCTGGTAAAGCAACGCCGGTATTTTCATAAGCTTGTTGCCAAGCATACCAAGTACATCTTACTGTTTTAATATTGTAAAGTTCTTGATATTTACCATAAGGATTAGTAGCAGCATAAACATTTGGAATGAATAATGAAATAAGAAGCAAAAACAATAATAATTTCTTCATAATTGTTATCCTTTCTATATGCTACCATCTATCACATTTTAAATTATATTCATCACATAATTCTTCAGTTAAAAAAGCATTTTTATAAGAATCATAACTACCACAAGGGCCTTTAAACAAAGTTGAACCAGATAATATTTCTTGAATTTCTTTATTAGCTGTCATACCATCGGATTTTATATCAAGTCCATTAAAGAATATATAGTCATAAGAAAAACTGATGCGATGATTATCAATACTATAAGTAATATTACTAATTCCACTATATTTACTATTCTTATATTTTTCAAAAGCATTTTTTAATTGATTTTCTTTAGTTATATTAAATTTTATTGAATTAATATTGTTAATAATGCCTTCGTTAGAAATTTCTGTTTTAAGAGCATAAATATCTTCACCAGGAAAATAAGATGCTGTTGAAATTCCATTATTATTTTTTGTGATTTTGGCATTTAGAAAAATATCGTTTAAATTTGTTGCAAACATATAGAAAAAGCAAGTAGAATCTCCCGTATCAAGATGATACAAAGTAACGCTAATATCATCATTTAGATTAATAACATCTGATTTGTTGGTATTTGTACTACTTATAGATTGATTGTTAGAAGATTGATATAAAGACTGATTAGTAGTTTGATTATCTCCCTCATTATTCGTTTGATTAGTTTCATCTTTTTGCCATTTAGCTTTTAATGTTATTTCAGAAGTTACTTTTGTATTAAAGTCATATTGTTTGCCATCTAGTTCCCAATATTCAAAAGTATACCCTTCTTTTTCAGGAATAGATGTTTCGATAATAACTTCATTTTCTTTAACAACAACACTATCAATACTAGTGCCACCATTTGAATCAAAAGTTACGGTATAATATATTTCTTTTGGTACTGTTTCAGCATTAGAATTGATTGGAGCTAATTCATTATTTTCATCTTTTAAAGCTATAAATAAAATTATAGCAATTAACAAAACAAAGCCTAATATTAATAAAGCTATTAAATAAAATTTATTTTTTAATATATTTTTTAGCTTAGTCAATCTTCTACACTTCCTTTATAAATGTATTTCAATTGTATTATTTTACAACTATATTATTTAGCCTTAATAACTTCTAAACCTCCCATATAAGGTTGTAAAGCTTTAGGTATTTTGATACTGCCATCTTTTTGATAATTATTTTCTAAAAAAGCAATTAGTCCACGAGGAGTAGCTAAAACAGTATTATTTAAAGTGTGTAAATAATAGTTTTCTTTATCATTTTTAACTCTTATTCCTAATCTTCTTGCTTGAGCATCACCTAAAGTTGAACAAGATCCTACTTCAAAATATTTTTGTTGTCTTGGGCTCCATGCTTCAACATCACATGATTTAACTTTTAAATCAGCTAAATCACCACTACAACATTCAAGCGTTCTAACGGGAACATCCAAACTTCTAAAAAACTCTACCGTAAATTGCCACATTTTATTATACCAATCCATTGAATCTTCTGGTTTACATAAAACAACCATTTCTTGTTTTTCAAATTGATGAACACGATAAACGCCACGCTCTTCAATTCCGTGAGCTCCAACTTCTTTTCTAAAACATGGAGAATAACTTGTTAAAGTAATTGGTAAACTTTCTTCTTTTATAATTTGATTTTTAAATTTGCCAATCATAGAGTGTTCGCTAGTTCCAATTAAGTATAAATCTTCATTTTCAATTTTATACATCATATTATTCATTTCTTCAAATGACATAACTCCACTTACAACATCGCTTCTAATCATAAAAGGTGGTATACAATATGTAAAACCTTTGTTAATCATAAAATCTCTTGCGTAAGATAACATAGCAGAATGAAGTCTAGCTATGTCGCCCATTAAATAATAAAAACCATTACCACTAGTTCTTCCTGCACTTTCTTTATCAATACCATTAAATTCTTCCATAATATCAGCATGATATGGTATTTCATAATCAGGGACAATTGGATCACCAAATTTTTCAATTTCAACATTTTCACTATCATCTTTGCCAATAGGTACAGATGCATCAATTATATTTGGAATAACCATCATCTTTTCTTTGATTTGTTGTTCTAAAATAATTTCTTTTTCTTCTAATGTTTTAATTTCTTCGGCATACTTACTAACTTCTTCTTTAATTTTATTAGCTTCATCTTTTTTACCTTGTTGCATAAGTATACCTATTTCACTGCTCTTTTTATTTTTTAAAGCTCGTAAATTATCACCTTTTAGTTTACTTTCACGATATTCCTTATCTAAAGTAATAATTTCATCAACTAAAGATAGTTTTTTGTTTTGAAATTTCTTTCTAATATTTCCTTTTACTAATTCACTATTTTCTCTTATTAATTTAATATCAATCATTATAAATCTTCCTCTCATAATAAAGTCAAGTATTTTCTATACAAAACTTTATAATTTTTTATTTTTTTATTTATTTCAGTTA
>CALVVR010000003.1 GCA_944363915.1 uncultured Bacilli bacterium
ATTTTCAAAAGAAAAAGGAACTAATCAAGAAATTATTTTAATTTTTTTTTAGGAATTAATCAAAAATTATTGACAGTTTTAATGATATAATATTATTGGTGGTTAGTGTGAAAATAATATTAGGAATAATAATTAGTTTACTATTTATAACAAATGTAAATGCGAGTGAGAAAATAGAAGTTACTTTAAGTAAATGCGTCGACGGTGATACAGCTTGGTTTATTTTAGATGGAGAAGAAATAAAAGCAAGATTTTTAGCTATTGATACTCCTGAATCAACTAATAAAATTAAGCCTTTCGGTAAAGAAGCTAGTAACTATACTTGTAACTTATTAAATAATGCTACCAAAATTGAAATTGAATACGATGAAAATAGCGATAAATTAGACAAATATGATCGACATTTGGTTTGGGTATTCGTCGATGATGAATTATTACAAAATTTAATAATTCAACAAGGTTTAGGACAAATTGAATATGTTTATGGCGATTATAAATATTTGACAACTTTAGAAACAAGTGAATTAATAGCTAAAAACAATCAAATTGGAATATGGCAAGATTCTAATTATCATATTTATTATATTATTGGTGGCATAGTTTTAATAATTATTATAGTAATTTGTTTTTTTAATAAAAAAATTAGAAATAAAGTACTAAAAAAGGTTAAAAATAAAGCAAAAAATGAAATAAAAAAAAGATTTAGTTAGAATGTTGATTAAAGATTTAAGATCTGAAAACAATACAAAATGATGCAAATATTTTTCCATCTATCTACCAAAAATGTAAAGGAACATATAATAATTTAATATTACAAAAAAAATAACTTAATAACTAACACGAACCCCGATCTTTGGACATAGGAGCGGGGTTCGTATCAAATATTCTAAAGTTATTTTAAATTAGCAGAAATATATTCTTCATTAAATTCTTGATTATTTTCAAGTTTGGTACTAGGAGTACTTATTAGAGCAAGCCCTAAAACAATAACAACAAACGCAATAATAGTTTTACTTTTTAACATTTCTTTCATAATTCAATCTCCATTCTTCTTAAAAAATATTTTTTTTCTATCTTATCACCAAATAATAACGGTTTTACTTTTTTATTTTTATACTTTTGAATAATTTCATCGTTCATTTTTTTTATAATCAGTCGAATCTTTTTTTCAGGATATCCCGTTAAAATTTGAATATCATTGATCGTATAATATTCCATAGCACCATTCCTTTCATGATTCAATCATATCACGAACAAAAATTCGTGTCAATACTTTTTTGAGCAAAAATCGAAAATTTGTTTGACAAATGTATATTTGTGTGTTAAAATGTAAATATGATGTTAAAGGAGATTTTGAAATGGAAAAATTAACTAATCAACAAGAAAAATTACTAGATAAAATTAAACAATACATTGTCAAACATGGTTATGCGCCAACTGTTAGAGAATTATGTCGTGAGATGGACTTATCAAGTACAGCAACTGTACAAGTACATTTAAATAATCTTGAAAAAAAAGGTTATATTAGAAAAGAAGAAAGCAAAAATAGAACGATTGAAATTCTAGTTGATAATGAATATGAAATTAAAAATGAATTAATTACAGAAGTTCCTTTATTAGGGAAAATAACAGCTGGTAATCCAATTGAAGCTATCGAAAGGCCAGATGAATTTTTTAGTCTGCCTTCTTATTTAATTCCTAAAAATAAAGAAGTATTTACTCTATTAGTCGATGGTGAAAGTATGATTAATGCTGGAATTTTAGATGGCGATATTGTTATTGTTGAAAGAAAAAATACAGCAAATAATGGTGAGATAGTTGTAGCAATGACTGAGGATAATGAAGTTACTTTAAAAACATTTTATAAAGAAGATGGATATATTAGATTACAACCAGAAAATGATACGATGGAACCTTTTATTATGAAAAATGTGACAATATTAGGTAAAGCTATTGGGTTATATCGTAAAATATAAAAACTTCTCAAAATTTGGATAAAGTCAAAAATTTTGTGTAAAGTTACAAATCTTATGGTACTAAAGATATTTGAGATTGATTATAATTCAATCTCTTTTTGTTATTTAATTAAATCATTTCAAAGATAAACTTAACTATCATGATATAAAAGATTTAGTTCATTATAAATTATATTTCAATTAAGATATCTAGTAGTTTAAGGAATGAGTCATGTTAAAAAAGTCACTTATGAGATTTATAAAGATATAATAAAAAAAGATCAAATCTTTCGATTTGACCATCCTTATTCATTACTCATTTATCACTAGTTTTTAATTCCAACAACACTATTTGACAAAGAGTCGTTTTATTCATCTTTATTTTCTAATTTAACTAACACTTCACGAGGTTTTGAACCATTAGATGGTCCTATTATTCCTCTTTCTTCTAGTAAATCGATAGCACGAGCTGCACGGTTATAACCTAGTCTAAACCTTCTTTGAAGAAGTGATGCACTTGCTTTACCTTGGGTTACAACAAACTCAACTATTTCATTATATAAAGGTTCTTCAGTAGCATCTTTTTCTGTCATTGTGGTTGAACCTTTTAAATCTTCGGTTTCAATAGTTAAACTTTCATCATAACGAGCTTTTTGTTGTGAGATAGTATAATCGACAACTGCTTTAATTTCTTCATCTGAGACAAATGTTCCTTGAACTCTTATTGGCGTATTTTCTCCTTGAGGTAAAAATAACATATCACCTTTTCCCAATAATTTTTCCGCACCAGTCATATCTAAAATAGTTCTTGAATCAATACTTGAAGATACCGCAAAGGAAATACGTGATGGAATATTAGCTTTAACAACGCCTGTAATAACATCAGTTGAAGGTCTTTGAGTTGCAACAATCAAATGAATACCTGCAGCTCTAGCCATTTGCGTAATTCGCATAATTGACTCTTCAACTTCTTTAGCTGCTACTAACATAAGATCAGCTAATTCATCAATTATTACAACAATATAAGGAAGTTTTTTTATTTGTCCAAATTCATCTTTAGTTTTATTTTTTTTATCAATATAAGCATTATATCCTGCAATGTTTTTAGTACCACTTTGTTCAAACAAATCATAACGGTGTTCCATCTCAGCAACAATCTTCTTTAAAACAATATTAGCTTTTTTAGGATCGGTTACGACTGGTGTTTTTAAATGAGGTACTCCATTATACATCGACAATTCAACTTTTTTAGGGTCGACTAATACTAATTGAACTTCTTCGGGTTTAGTACGCATCAAAATTGATATTAACATACTGTTGATGCAAACTGATTTACCACTTCCGGTAGATCCTGCTACTAATAAATGAGGGGTTTTATTTATTTCACAGAAAATTGGTTTACCCATTATATCTTTTCCCAAGGTTACTAATAATTTAGAATCTTCCATTCCTTTAGGAATCGCCTCTAAAATTTCTCTTACACTTACCATTGTAATTGATTTATTAGGTATTTCTACTCCAACTGTTTTTTTGCCCGGAATTGGTGCTTGAATATGAACACTTTTAGCTGCTAATGATAAAGCTAATTCTTTATCTAAACTAACAATCCTACTTAATTTAGTTCCTGCTTTTATTTCTAATTCATACTGCGTTACAGCAGGACCGATATTAATAGCAACAACTTTAGCTTCAACACCAAAATCGTGAAACACTTCTTGTAATATATTGACAGTATCTTTAATAGCCTCTTGATTATCTTTATTATTGTTTTTAGGTGGCTTATTTAATAAAGTAATAGGAGGATAGTGATAATTTAAATTAGTTTCTTTTATTTCGTCTAATTCAATTGTTTCTATTTCATCACTAGTTTCTTTTTTATTTTCATCAGTCATTAATTCATCCATACTTGATATAACAATTTTATCATCTTTTTCATATTCATCTTCAACTTGTTTGATATGTTCTTTATCTTTTACTTTATGCGTTAAATTAACTGTTCCTTGAACGGTTTTTTTAACACCTTCTTTTAATGATTTAATAATATCATAAATTGTAATGCCACTAAACATGATAAATCCACAAATGATTAAAACAATACTCACAACACTAGCACCTTGTAATGATACTAATTTTACTAGTGAAACACTTAAAATAGCACCTATCATTCCCCCACCTTGAATATCAGTAGTACCATCTATAAAATTATTTAAATTATTAAAAGTCTCTTCAATTATTACACCATATTCAACATTTATACCATCAGCGGTTAAATTTTTAATATATCCCAAGTGAAAAAAACATAAAACACCTAAAATTATAATATATAAGCCGATTAACTTAGTTGTCAACAAATCTGGTTTTTGTCTTTTTACAATCATGTATCCACCAATAATACCAACTATTACAAGAAGAACGGCCCATAAA
Organism: uncultured Bacilli bacterium; assembly: GCA_944363915.1. Lineage (GTDB taxonomy): Bacteria > Bacillota_I > Bacilli_A > RF39 > UBA660 > Faecisoma. The sequence goes on from CALVVR010000003.1 coordinate 4,380, forward strand.
ACTCCTACTAAAAAGCCAGCAAAGCCATCAATTATATTGGCTAATAATCCAAAACGGCAACAGCCAATAATTGCGATTAATATAAGTAAAATGCCACAAATTTCAATACGAGCATTATTATCTTTTTTTACCTCTTTTCTTACTTTTTTTTTGGTCATCTTTATCACCTTCTACTATAAAATTATATCATATTATAGAGTAAATTGATATAATAAAAAGAGTATTTTCATACCCTTTTAAATTTAATTGATATCAAAGAAAGCAATTAAATCTTTAAAATTAATAATTTTATCAATATAATCTGTTTAGTTATACAAAAATTGCTCATAAATTCTCTAATATATTTAAATTTTATCAACTATTCTTTGTTAAAAAGATAGTGTATCCAAAATGAATAATTTTCGGTAATTAGGAACCAATTTTTTGCTTATTAAAAAATTTTTTAGTTTTAGACTGAGGATAATCGTTTTCTTCAAATGTCAAAGAATATTGGCTAATTAACTTTTTATAAACTTCAGTTTTATTTTTTAACTCTAAAGCAACATTAGCTTCATCAAAATAAGTAATATTATCTTTAATAATCACAAATTTAAATTTAGTTTGAGTCAAATCTAAAAATAATACATTATCAAAAGCAGTATATAAAGCGATTCCTTGAACATTTCCAATTAAATGTTGGTTAACCTTAGCATACTTACCAATATATGTTGCCTGTTGTAAGAACTGTTGTATTGAAATATAATTTTCTTTGAACTCTTTTACTGATAGTGTATCGGAAAAAATATAGTTTAATTTTTCGATAATATAATCATAATTAACTTGCTTATCAATACTTCTAACTTTTATAACACTACCATTAATATTAGATTTTTTTCTTTTAATATAAATATCACAAGCATCAGAAACCATATCAAAAGTAATATTATCTATTAATTTTTTAGCATTTTCTAAATCAGAAAAATCAATATTTAAAAGTTGTGGGAGTAAATCTAATGATGTATTATTTAAAAAGTTAGTTAAAAGTTTTAATGCTTGTTGGTATAATTCAGTTATAATATTAATTTCTTTACTATTTTTCAAAATATCAAGTTGATTAATACTAATAACATAGTTTTGCATTAATCTATTTTTAATTCTATTTAAATCTATTTTTTCTAACTTTAATTGGCGATACATTGTTTTAACTTCGATCGAAACTTTTTCATATAAAGTTTCAAAGTTTTCACTTAAAATATTAGTATATAAATAATTTATCTTAGAATTTAAAAAATCGACAAACCTATTATCATCTAAGGTATAGTTATATAATTCAATAATTTTTTTATTTCTGATATTAGCAGTCTTTAATAAACTTAGTAATTCTTCTTCAAATTGACGATATAAATTAAGTATAATATCATTAAAATATTGCTTTGATGTATCATAATCATCAGCTAAATAAATGTCAAAAATTTTATTTTCTAGTTTTGCTTTAGAATTATCTACTTTATCATTTATTAAGCAATAAAAATCATCATTATAATATTTTGCAATACAGCTATCTAATCTTTGTCTTATTTGCTTACGTATTCTGTTTTCATATTCATTAACTTTATTATAACAATCTTGTTTTAGTTTTTTTATTAATTCAATTATATCTATCACACTTTTAGCATATTTAACTTGCTCACTATAGTTGTGGTAAAATTCACTTAAAGCTTCTTTTGTAAAACGATCTCGTTGCCAGTTATTAATAAGCCAATTAAATAAATCTAAGTTATTTTGGTCAATGCTTGCTTTAAGGTTACGCATAACATTAAAAATTTCTAAATCGGTTTTACAATTCTTAATATCAGCAATTGCTTCTTTAATAAATCTTATTTCATCTTCCTTATGAACAAATGCTTCACGAACAAAAAAATTTTTAAGGCGTTCTAATTGAACATTTAATTTATCAATTGTATTTCTTTTAGTCTTTTCCAAAGATGTCTCATAACTTGAGTTATTTTTTTCTTCTGAATTAGAATAGTATTTCAATTTTTTAATAAGCATCTCATAAGCTTCATTAATTTCTTTAGTTTTACTTTCTGCTGATAATTGTTCTGCTTTTGTTTTTGTAGTATATAAATCAGGATGATATTCCTTCATTAAACGACGATAACTTCTTTTTAATTGTTCTTCAGTATAATTAGCTTTTAGTCCTAACATTTCTAATGCTGCACTACAATTCATGATATGCCCCCTTTTTTTGACAAACGTGTAACGTATTCTATCATTTTATTTTATTTTTGTCAAATTAAAAGGAATTAATTTTCTAATTCCTCTTCAATTCTTAACAATTGGTTATATTTACAAATACGATCTGTTCTTGATAATGAACCAGTTTTTATTTGACCTAAATCAAGACCAACGGCTAAGTCAGCAATTGTTGTATCTTCCGTCTCGCCACTACGATGAGATATAATCATTTTATAATTATTTTTCTTAGCTAATTCAATTGTCTCTAAAGTTTCGGTAATTGTTCCTATTTGATTGACTTTTAAAAGAATAGCATTTCCTGCATGATGATCAATAGCATATTGTAAATATTTTTTGTTGGTTACAAATAAATCATCGCCAACTAATTGAATTTTATCCCCTAATTCTTTAGTTATCTTAATAAATCCATCCCAATCATTTTCATCAACTGGATCTTCAATTGAAATAATTGGATAATTATCACATAATTCTTTATAAAAATCAATTAATTGATCAATATTTAACTTTCTATTTTCACCTTTTAAATTATAAATTCCATCCTCATAAAATTCACTAGCGGCTACATCTAGACCGATATTAACATCAACACCTGGTGTATAATTAGCTTTTTTAATAGCTTCGATAATTACATCTAAAGCTTCACGATTACTGCTTAAATTAGGTGCAAATCCTCCCTCATCACCAACGTTAGTATTATATCCTTTTTCTTTTAATACTTTTTTCAAAGTGTGAAATACTTCTGAACCAATTCTCAATCTTTCTTTAAAAGTATATGCGTTAGGAATAATCATAAATTCTTGAAAGTCTAGATTATTATCGGCATGAGCTCCACCGTTTAAAATGTTCATCATTGGCCTTGGTAAAGTAGTTCCTTCACCAACATATCTATATAATGGTTTACCACTAGCAACACTAGAAGCTTTTAAAACAGCCATAGAAACTCCTAACATTGCATTAGCTCCTAAATTTGACTTGTTTTCAGTACCATCTAAATCTAACAATGTTTTATCAATTAATTCCTGGTTGCTAGCATCCATACTAATTAATTTATCACGAATAATTGTATTAACATTATTAACAGCTTTTAAAACACCTTTACCCATATAACGATTAGCATCATTATCTCTTAATTCTAATGCTTCACGGCTACCGGTTGAAGCGCCACTTGGCACAATAGCTCTTCCTAATATTCCATTTTCTAAAATAACATCAACTTCAACGGTTGGATTTCCTCTTGAATCCAATACTTCTCTTGCTTTAATATCTTTTATTTTCATTATAAATCATCCTCTCTTAATTTTCATATAATCCTTTAATATTAGTTTCATCAATAATATGATTTTTTATCTTATTTTTTAATTCTTGATAACTAAAACCATTATTTATGTCCAAAAAACAATCTAAAGCATAAACAGTTATATCATAGTAATGTGGTCTATCCGGTGGTGCCATTCCACCATAATTGTTTTGTCCAAAATCATTTTTACCTTCGACAAATTGATGGGGTTCTAAACTAGCATTTTCTTCTAAATAAGGTTTATCTAAATTAGCTACTAACCAATGAATAAAATCATGTCCACAAACTTCTATCGCATCAAAATCTTCAATGATTACTGCAAATGAAATAGTATTTTTTGGATAGTCAATAAATTCTAATGGAAGCGATAAATTCATATTTCCTCTTTTTCCATATTTATCATCAATAATACCATTATTAATTCCCTTACTTATTATTCGCATAAACACCTCTTTAGTATATTTTTAATATTAGTTTAATTGTTCAACAACTCTTTTAAAGTCATCGCCACGATCTTCAAATTTTTCATATTGATCCCAAGAAGCACAAGCTGGACTTAATAAAATAACATCATTTTCTTCCGATAAATTATAAGCTAATTTAGTTGCTTCTTCTAAGGTTTCAGTTTTATAGCATTCAATTTTATTTTTATTACAAAAATCTAAAATTCTATCTTTAGTCTCTCCATAGCAAACAACTAATTTAACATTTTTCATGTGGGGCAACAATTCATCAAATGAATGTCCTCTATCTAAACCACCTAATAATAAAATCGTCGGTTTATCAAATGAATCTAATGCAATAATCGTCGATGTAACGTTAGTTGCCTTAGAATCGTTATAAAATTCACGATTATTAAGTCGTTTAACAAATTCTAAACGATGTTCGACCCCAGAAAATTTGTTTAAAACTTCTTTAATTATTTCATTAGGTACTTTAAATCTTTTTGCTACAACAATTGCGCACATAATGTTTTCGTAATTATGATTTCCTTTTACTCTAATTTCATCTAACTTAATTATTTCTTCACCATTATAATGAATAGCACAATTTTCTATATAAATGTCACATTTTTTGTTAGCTGAAAAATAAACTTTAGTTGACTTAATATCACAGGTCAAATCTAAGACGTCTCGATCATTTCCATTTAAAATGGCTAAATCATTAATCGTATGATGATTAAATATTTTTTTCTTACATCTTTTATAATTTTCATATGTTTTAAAATGATCTAAATGTACTGGCGTTAAATTAGTTAAAATACCGACATCAGTTTTAAAGTCATAAAAATCATGTAATTGTTGTGCTGATAGTTCAATTACGATTATATCGTTTTCTTTTAAATCAGCTAATAATGAACACATTGGAAAACCGATATTACCTCCTAAATGAACTGGTAAATTAGCACTATTTAAAATTTCATAAGTTAATGTTGTTGTTGTTGTTTTCCCATTACTACCAGTAATAGCTACTATTTTTGTATTAGTTGGTAAATAATGATAAGCAACTTCTAACTCATTGATAACGGGAATATTTAAAGTCTCGGCTTTTAAGCAAACAGGATGGTCTAATTTTATCCCAGGATTTTTAACAACATAGTCAAATGTATTATCTAATAATTCTTCTGGTTTATCAGTCACAATTAAATTAATTCCTAATTGTTTTAATTCTTTTACTTTATCTTCATCTTGTTCTTTCATATCAGTAATTAAAATCGTACAGTTATGTTTAGCTAATACCTTAGCTACTTCATAACCAGAACGAGCCATACCTAATATGAACATTTTTTTATTGTCATACATTTTTATCACCTATAAATATTATATCACTTGAATACTTAAAAATATTAAAAAAATTGTACTTTTCATACAATTTTTATAAATTATTTAATTTTTCTTTGACTAATTTATTAACTAAAGACATATCAGCTTTACCTTTTAACAAACCAGATAATTTACCCATTACTTTGCCAGTATCAGCTTGACTAGTTGGATTTACTTCTTTAAACACTTCATCGATAGCTTTATTAATTTCCTCTTCACTCATCATAGCTGGCATATATCTTTCTAAAATACTGATTTCTCTTTCGGTTTGTTTAATTAAATCAATACGATTACTTTTTTCTAAATCAGCAATTGTTTCTTTGCGAGTTTTTATTTGCTTAGCAATTACAGTGACCATTTCTTCATCATTTAGTTCTCTTTTTTTATTAATCTCCTCTAATTGAATAGCTCCTTTAACCATTCTCACAACATTTAAAATTTCTTTATTTTGATTTTTCATTGCATTTTTTAAATCTATCATTATTCTTTCTCTCATAATTCTTATCCTTTCTAAAATAAAAATTAATAAAAAAGCCTACTTGGCTTAGTTATAATTTCTTTCACGACGACGACTATTCTTAATTGCTTCTTTTTTAGCTTCTCTTCTTCTTTCTCCTGGTTTGCTATAATGTTCTCTTTTTCTTACTTCTTTTAGGAGGCCATCTTTAACATTTTTTTGTTTAAACATTTTTAATGCACCATCAACATTACCGTTTTTTACAACAACTTTAGACATATGATCCCTCCTTCCATACAACTACTTGACATTATAACACTTTTTTCTTTACTTTACAATAGTTTTATTACAAAACAAGATAAAAAATCATTTATATGTAAAATTTTGAAATTGCAATAAGCAATAATATATTTACATCATTTAATATTTATTAATTATTTTATGTTGTCATATTTGTATTAATAAAAGAATGAACTTAGTCTTTTAGACAATTCATTCTTTCATTAGTCTATCTTAAATAGGACAAGTAGTTAATGTACGAATTGTACTTCCTATGATCGTACCTAACTTAAAAATTATTTCAATACAAATAGGAAAAAGGGGGAGTAAACATATTATAACAATAAATATGAAAATCAATTTATAATTTTTTTTAATTAAATTGGGCACATAGTACCTCCAATAGCTCTTCTAATTGCACTTCCTAGACTTCTTCCAACATCAATAATAACAGATATGCCTCTATGAATTGCATTTATTAAACTACCAGTTATATTTATACCACCAACTATTTGTAGTAATTCTTTTTTTTCTAACATTCTATCACCTCCTAATTACATTTTAACGGACGCATAAATCCATCGATAACACCAATTATAAAAACAACACCTGCGCCAATAAGTAAACCGATACCTAGACTGATTCCTCCACCATGAATATTCATTAGTTGTTTTTGATTTAATTTCTCCATAGTTTAAATTCCTTTCTTATTTCTTTGAATAATGTAGTTTGACTAGTTTCAAATACTAAATTTATAATATTATTTTCAATCAAATATTTATCATTCAATTTAGTTTTTACCACCACCTCATAAAATGGATAATTATCAATTAAATAAAACTGATTACTAATAGATAATATTTTAAAATCTACACTTTCATTATCTATTAGTAATTTGTAGTTTGATAAATTCCCAACCTCATCTTCTTTAACATAAAATGACGGATAAAAGGAATCATCAACTTTTTTTATATATCCTAAATATGTCTTGTATGTATAATATTTATAATTTAAAGTAATAATTAAAAATATAACCAAAGAAATAATTAATACTATTATCCAAACTATAATAGCTTTGGACGTCTTGTTATTTAAAATATATGAAAAATTATTGTATATTTTTGGATATATCATCAACTATTTTTCCTTTCTCTATTTTAACTATTTTGTCAAATAGGTCCATATTATCTAAACGATGTGAAATAAATATAATTGTCTTAGCAGCATAATTCTTGATTAAATTTTTAATAATTATTCTTTCCATATTAGTATCAACTTGATTTAAACCTTCATCAATAACAATAATATCAAAATTATTTGCTAAGGCACGAGCTAAAATAATTCTTTGCCTTTCACCACCAGATAAATTAAAACCATTTTCTTCAATTAACATATTATAACCTAATTCGTTATTTTTAATTATTTCATCGACTAAACATATTTTAGATATATCAATAATATTGTTACTATCAATGTTATTATAAATTGTATCAGAAAATAAAGTCTCATTTTGGGAAACATAGACAATATTACTTTTTTGATAATCGTTTATATCAATATTATCAACATAAACTTTATCACGTGGGATATCATAATATTTTTTAAGTATTTTAAATAAAGTACTTTTCCCACTGCCACTTTCACCTATTACCATAACTTTACTATTTTTTTTTATTCTTAAATTAATATTTTCTAAAACATTTTTATCATCATTAAAACTATAGCTTAAATTTTTAAATACAATTTCGCCTTTCATTTTATTATCTAAAATACCTTTATTCTTTTTGTTATAAAATAAATTAAGAATTTTTTTAATAGCTATTTTAGATTGTTTTATACTATCATCTAAATCGATGATATTACGAATTGGAGTCAAAAAATAAACTAATAATGAATTAAAAGATAATAATTGACCTATTGTTATGACATTATCGCTAACTAAAATAATGCCTACTAATATGATCGTGATAAATCCTAGATTGTTTATTATTTCTTTTAGTAATAGCTGATAATTATAACAATTGTCTAAATGATATATTTTATTTGAAAAATTAGCGTATTTATCTTCAAATTTTTGAAGGGCATTTTCTTCTTTGTTACATCCTTTTAATGTTTCATAACCATTAATTCTTTCTACCATATAGGAAGTGATGTCAGCTTTTAATAAAGTTGTATCTTCGATTCTTTCATTTAAAGGATTTCTAAATATTATTAAAACCAACCAGTATAAAAGCATTATTACTAAACTAATGATAAATAATTTTTCATTTAAAAAATACATAATAATTAAAGATAATAAAGTTAGTGGTAAATCAATAAAGAGACTAATGGCAACTTTACTAATAACTTGTCTTACGACATCTAGATCATTTATTTTCGATATGATTTCACCTGTTGTATTATTTTTGTAGTAACAATAAGGGAGATTTATGATTTGTTTAAAAGTATTATAAGTAAGATTGAGATCAATTTTTTGATTGACTAAAATAATTATTTTATTTCTTAAAAAATCTGAAATAATTTTCATAATATAAACTAATAAAAACAACATAAAAATAAAATAAATTTTTCCTTGATTGGTTACGTTATCAACCATGTATTGCATATAAAATGATGTTATAATTGAAAATAATGTAATAAAAATCGAAATAATTATAATTTGAATCAATTGATTTGTTGAGGATTTTGTTATTTCTAAAATAAATTTTTTAATCGAGTTATTGGGGATATTTTGGATAACTTTAATAGGGTATAAAAGAATAATTACATTAGTGAATATTTTACTAAATTCTAAATATGTATACGTATTAATATGGCCTATTGGATCATATACTGTTATTTTTTTCTTTTTAAAATCGATTTTTTTTATTACAATATAATGCTTGTAGGAGTTATCTAAAACAACATGAGCAATACAAGGTAAGATTATATTGTTTTTATCAATATCTTCTAATTGGCATTTGCATCCATAACTTTCAAAGCCACATTTTTTAGCAGCTTCAATTAAATGGTAAGCAGTTGTCCCATTTTTATCAGTTTTACACATTTCTTTAAGTTCATTGATGTCAATATAACCTTTATAATGTTTTATTATCATCGATAAACATGTTGGACCACAATCTTTAAAACCATCTTGTTTAATTAAATTTCTTTTAAACATTTTTTACCTCCCTACTAGTTATATTGGTAAAAAGTTAGTAATTTCCTTTTCTTTGGCAAAAAAAATCGAAAAAATTTTAAATTTTTTCGATTTTTTAATTTATGGGTAACAACTTTTTTAATTTTTACGTTTCTTTTACATTACTTTTAAGAAATATTTTTACTTGTTTACTACCATATTTTTTTTCTTTAAACAAAGTTAAATTGGTAGTTAAAAGCTCGTCTTCTAGTTCACAAACAATAATACCATTTTTATTTAACAAATTATATTCGATAATTTTTTCTAAAACTTGATTTAGCAAATTATCATGATATGGTGGATCTAAGAAAATAACATCAAATTTAACTTTATTTTTAAATTGTAATAAAGCTTTAAAACAATCTTCTTGAATTATTTCTTTATTATCAATTTTTAAAGTATTCTTTTTGATTGTTTCAATAGCTACTTTATTATTGTCGACAAAATAACATTTTTTAGCGCCATTGCTTAACGCTTCGATTCCTAAACTACCACTTCCAGCAAACAAATCTAAGCAGATAGAATCTTTTAAGTAGTTTTGAATAATTGCAAACATTGATTCTTTTACTCGATCCATCGTCGGTCTTGTTCCTTTAATATCAAATCCTGATAATATTTTTCCTTTATATTTACCACTTATTACACGCATAACATCACCTAAGTATATTATAACAAAAAAAGTTCTATTTTTTTAGAACTTCTAATGCTCGACGCATTTTTAAATCATATTTAACCATGTCTAGGCCGCCAAATAATTTTAAGAATTCATCTTTATCCATTTGATATTTAGTAGCTAAATTAGCAGCTTCGGTTTCAGCTTCTTCTAAAGTTACTTCAATTTTTTCTTCTTTAGCGATTTCTTCTAACATTAAACGATAAGTAACACGATTTTGGGCTTCTTCTTTCATTTGGTCTCTTAATGCTTGTTCATCACTATTTGTAAATTGATAGAACATTTCTAAAGTAATTCCTTGCATTTTTAAATTTTCCTCATATTGTTTTAAAATGCGATCAATTTCTTCTTCAATCATAGCTTCAGGGATATCGATTTTAGTGTTTTTTGCAGCTTCTGCCAATAAATCATCGATATATTTATTATCAGCTTCAGCTTCTTTTCTAACTTTAATGTTTTCTTCTAATTGTTTTTCTAAATCTTCCTTAGTTTCAATTCCTTCCATTCCTAAATCTAAGAAGAAATCTTTATTTAATTCTGGTAATTTTTGCTCTTTAATTTCTTTAACTTTTACTTTAAATACAACATCTTTACCCTTTAAATCTTCAGCATGGTAATCTTCCGGGAAAGTTAAATTAATATCTTTTTCTTCACCTTTTTCCATACCGATTATTTGTTCTTCAAATCCTGGAATAAATGTATTACTACCAATTTTTAATGAATAATCTTCACCTTTTCCGCCATCAAAAGCAACGCCATCTTTAAAGCCTTCAAAATCGATTACAGCAACATCACCGTTTTCAACTTTTCCTTCTTTATCGATGTTTTCCATATATCTTTCACGCATTTGTTCAATAGCATCACTAACTTCTTTTTTAGTTACTTTGACAGTTTCTTTTTTTACATCTAAATCTTTATATTTTCCTAATTTAACTTCTGGTTTTAAAGTTAAATTAAATTTAAATTCAACATAATCATCAGTTACAGCACTAAGGTTAATTTCTGGTTGAGCAACAATTACATCGTCACCGTTTTCTTTTAACATCATCTCATATGCTTCATTTAAACAAGATTCAGCTGCTTCCATGTAAAGACTAGTCATACCATACTTTTTGATATAAACATCTTTAGGAGCTTTGCCTGGTCTAAAACCATCTATTTTAGCTTCTTTATTTAATTTTTTAAACGCTTTATCTAAAGCTTTTTTCCAATCTTCACCTTCGATTTTAATTATAACTTCTTTCATTTATTTTCCTCCTTCAAAGTTCACTAAATAGTATATAATATTTAAACTTTATTTTCAAGTTAATTTTTAAAAAAACATCTAAATTAAAGATGTTTTAAAAAATTTCGACTACTTTAACGTCGTATTTGCCATTAGGACTTTCAACTGATGCAACGTCACCAACTTTTAATCCTAAAATTGCTTGAGCGATCGGTGATTCGTTGGATATTTTATTTTCAAATGGATCAGCTTCTGTACTTCCAACGATTGTATAGGTCTCTATTTCCCCATCTGCAACATACTCTATTTTTACACTTGTTCCTATTGTTACTTTATCAGTTATAACATCATCGATAACTTTGGCATTTTCAATTAATGCTTCTAATTCTTTGATTCTATTTTCAACAATTGCTTGATCGTTTCTAGCAGCATCATATTCAGCATTTTCTGATAAGTCACCTAAAGCTCTTGCTTCTTTTAAAGCGTTAATAACTTCTGGACGTTTCACATTAATTAAATGGTCTAATTCATTTTTCATTTCTTCTAAACCATTACTAGTAACATAAACTTCTTTGCTTGACATTTTGTTCACCTCACTAATTTAAATCTAGAAAATAATACTACAATTTTAAAGTTTTGTCAATACTAAATTTTAATTCGCATCATATCATTAGTATTTAAAGGGAAATCAACTTTTAAATAAACAATTTGTTTAGGATGTCTAACTATTTCGATTAAATTGTGATCAGTATCATAAATTTCGTTTATCTGATAAGTTGTGCCAATGTTATTAGGACCAAAGAATTCAATTGTATCTCCTACTTTAAAATAATTTCTTTGTTCGATTGTTGCTATTTTGCTAATTTTATCATAATCTAAAACGATACCTAAAAAGTCTTGGTTTGATGCTTCAATTCTATCGTTATAATAACTACAATTTTCATCATAATTACCATCGAAAAATTGGACGATACTGTCTCTATTAGCTACCCTTGATAGTATATTCTCATATTTAGAATTGTATACATATTTTTTGTTATAAACATCATCAATAGCTTTACGATAAATACTTACAACTGTGGCAATATAATAAATTGAACGCATTCTTCCTTCAATCTTCAACGAAGTAACACCCATTTCGCATATTTCTTTAATATGTTTTAAAAGTGATAAATCTTTAGAACAAAAAGTAAAATTTTTATCACCTTTAATTGTCTTTTTATTTTCATCCAACAAATTAAAATCCCAACGACAAATTTGGCTACACCCACCTCGATTAGCATCACGATTAGTCAAATAATTAGATAAGACACATCTTCCACTAAAACTTGCACACATCGCACCATGAATAAATATTTCTACTTCTAGTCCAACTTTTTGAATTTCTTTGATCTCTTCTTTATTAGCTTCTCTACCTAATACTACTCTAGTTACACCTAAAACTTTTAAATATTCAACAGCTTCATAATTTAAAGTTGATTGCTGTGTAGAAATATGAACTTGTAAATTGGTATATTTTTTAGCTAAATCTAAAACTGTTAAATCACTTACTATAATAGCGTCTACTTTTATTTCATCTAATTGACGTAAATAATCAATTAAAAATTTAATTTCTTTGTTGTGTAAGACAATATTGACAGTGACATAAACTTTTTTATTTAGATTATGAGCAAATTCTACACCTTCTTTTAATTGTTCCATCGTAAAATTAATAGCATTAGCTCTTAGTCCGAATAAAACGCCACCAATATAAACCGCATCCGCTCCATATAAACAAGCTATCTTTAATCTTTCTAAATCTCCAGCTGGAGCTAATAATTCTGGTTTCATTACTTCACCTTATAAACAGTTTCATTATAGAAAAAGCCTTTCTTTAAGTTATCAAATAATTTATTTAATTCTTCTTCTTTTTTATTGATATTTTCTCCATTAACGCTATTGAATATATCTAAAACTTCTCTAAATTTATCATCTTCAATTAAAAAGCTATTTAAAACAATATAATCATAATTTAAGATTAATTTTTCTTTTAAGCCATTTAAAATAAAATCAGTATAGACAACAGTTTCTTTATCATCAACTAATGGATAGATTCTATCTTCTTTTTCCATATAGTTTATTTTAGAATTATCACTTAAATTAAATGTTTTTAAATAGTTTTTGACCAAATGTCTTTGGGAGGCGAAAATAGGTAAATAACCAAACAAAGTTACCATTAATTTAGCTTTAGTATTTTCTTTTATTTCCTGCATTTCTCTTAAAGTAATATCATTAGATACCCAAGTATATTTAATATTTTTATCATACCAAAAATTAATTGTATTATAGTTAGTAGTCATATGTTCTTGACTCCAAACTAAATCATAATTTAGATTTAACTTTTTAGCTAAATTAGGAATAGCTAAGTCGTAAAAGATAACACCTTTAATATTATAATCATTTAACTTGATTAAAGTATCTTTTAATAAATTGATATCTTCATTATGCATATTTTTGTTTAAACAAACAAATATTTCTTTATTGATATTTTTTAAATCTTCTAATTCAAAATAAGTAGGCATATTAATACTTAAATCTTTAATCCCCATAATAATGCCATCACAGTTTAATTTAGCTTGATCTAAATTAGAAGGCATAATTAATGTTTTCATCAAATCACCGGTTATATTATATCATATAATCAAAAAAAATGCTTATTCAGCATTTTTGTAAGCTTCTAAAATTTTATCTTGGAACATCTTACGAGTTTCTTGGTTAATTGGATGAGCTATATCACGATATTCCCCATTCGCTTTTTGACGGCTAGGCATAGCTATAAATAAACCATCATTACCTTCGATAATTCTAATGTCATGAATTGCAAAGCAATCATCAATTAGAACTGATGCTTTTCCTCTCATTCTTGAATTTTCTTTTTCTTCTTTACGAACTGTAACTGATGTAATTTCCATTAAAAACCTCTCCCTTCAGTATTACAATTTAAGTATAAACTATTTTTTTTAAAAAATCAATAGTTTAATAATCGATTTTTATTGTTTTTGTTATTATATCAGTATAAGTAAATGATTTTTTTTCATTGTTATTTAATTCAACTAAAAAAACATTTTCGTATAGTTCTTTGATAGTGACGTGATATTTTTCATATTTATTTCTTCCTAAATTATATTTAATTGTTACCTTTTGACCGACATAATCATTTAATTTACTTCTAACTTCTCCAATACCACTCTATTATATGTTCTATTGGCGCATTACAGTAAACTTAATATTTTATATCACAACCGATTAAATCATTCTTGAAATTTATTTAATTTAGATTATTATAATAACAAAAAGAATCTGATATAATCAATCTCAAATATCCTTGTTACCATAGATTGGTACCTTTGCACACTCTCTTTATCTTAAAATTCATTGTTTATATATTTTAAAAAATAATCAGTAGAAGATTTTACTGCTTGCTCTTCTACCAGTAATTTTTTCCAATCTTCTATAGTTACCCATTTTGCATTTTGTACCTCATTATCATTAAATTTTAAATCTATAATATTTATATTTTGCCTTAATACCCATACGTCAACATAATCTTTTTCTCTCTTATAAGATGCAATTAATTCTAAATTATCTATATTTGGGGTAATATCTAGCTCTTCTTTTAATTCTCTAAAAACTGTTTCAATGCTAGTTTCTCCTGCAACGCAAGCCCCACCTGTATTAGTCCACATATTAGGAAATTTTTTTCTATTTGCACTTCTTTGTTGAATCAATATTTCATTTTTGTTATTAACAATCCATATATGGATTGATAATCTATATCTGCCATCTGGTACGGCATTTCTTTCACATGTTTCACCTATAAATTCTTTTCTATTATTTAATAAATCTACTAATTCCATTTTACTCTTCCTTTCTTTAATACGTTTATTAAACTTATTTAATGAAATAAAGCAATTTTCATTAATATTGATAGCTAAACTTTTATCTAATAATGGTTCTAGTAACTTTTTATTACCATATATACAATTATAACATAAATTATTAATTAAAAAATCAAGTTTATTATAAAATTCAGCTTTTATTATGTTTATCACAAAACTCTTTACACTAACAAACTTCTATTTATAACTATTAATTGTTAGAAAAAAGGACTGTATAATAATCACAGTCTAAATTTTGTTGGCTATAAAATAATTATATTATAATTATAATCTTTTAATAATCGATTTTTATCGTTTTAGTTATTATATCAGTATAAGTGAAAGACTTTTTCGCATTATTATTTAATTCAACTAAAAAAACATTTTCATATAATTCTTTGATGGTGACGTGATATTTTTCATATTTATTTCTTCCCAAATTATATTTAATTGTAACTTTTTGTCCAATATAGTTATTTAGTTTACTTCTTACTTCACTAATCATCGTGGATACCCCGTATACATTGTGCCTTTAGTAATAACTCCACCAACACCATTTTTACCATATTTAGTTTTTTCAATTATCCCTTTTAAATCAATATCTTGATTAACATCAGATAAACTCATTTTAGTAGCAATTATAGCTGGATCCAAAGCATGAATATTAACTCGTTTAGGAGAAGAAGCGAAATTAGCTCCAGCTTTGATTAATTCTTCATAATCCGATTGGCAAGCTCCAGCTATAATAATTAATTTATCATGACTTTTTTCAAATTTTCTAGCTTCTTGAATAGCTTTAACAAAATTAATACTATTTTTATAAGCATTGATGTTACCTTGATTACCTTTCTTTTTATAATAAGCATCATGACCAGTTATAACAATAATATTAGGGTTATATTCTTCTAACCATTCTCTTATATATAATGGAAAATTTTCTTCTGTTTCATTTATTCCTACAGCCCATATATTCGCTTCTTTATAATAAGTTAAACATCTATTTAAATAATCTAAATCGGAATCAATATGTAATATTTTACCAGGTAAATAAAAATAATCATCTCTATTTAGATTTGCGTCTGGTTTGATTCTTTGCTCAAATTCTTTTTCTTCTTCATCAACCTCGTCAAATTTAACTAAATCATCTTTGTCACTATCAGCACATAACCTAACGTTTAAACCCTTCAAGTAAAAAATGTTATCAACTATATCAGTTATTATAAAAACAGTATCATTATTATAAGATTTTCTAGTAACTAAATCACCTATATCAAAATCCATATAATCACCCATATGATTATATGTAATTAATTTTTAAAATATGAAAAGTATATTTTCTTCAATTATATTATTCAACCATACTGATTTATCATAAATAATTTTGAAAGAAAAATAATATATCTAACATTTTTTTTAAAAAACAGAAATCACATCAATCATTTTCTAGACTATTCAATATTATTTGTTTTTTAAAAACAAATGTATTCGTCTTTTTTTAATAAAGAAGAAAGTATACTCCTTCTATTACGAGATAATACAAGTATAACAAAAGCCATAATTTTTTCTAAAATTATGACTTTTTATTTTAACATTTATATTTCTTTCTTCTTTTCTTTTAATTCACTCGTTTGTAAGAGCAAAAGGATTATAGATTCCAAACTTTCGTTTGAAAACTATGGGATGAGGACGGCACGCGCGCTGCGGTCACTGTCCGCACTACCATTGTTGCTGCTGAAGTCGAACACGCCTGCGTTAGAACCATTGCTATACCTGCCGCCACGATAGAACCAAGAGTCACCTGAGTAGACGAAGTACGCGTAATCACTATACCATCCACCACTATCATTTCCAAATGTCTTTAATGTTTCTTTTGTCGCATCGCCTAATTTGCCTCGTCCACGACTTGTATAACTACTATCATATGTGTACTTATCATAATACTTAGCATTTGGTGCACTACTGAATCCGGCACTACTTGAATAGAATGATCCACTACTATTGACCATATTGCCCATTACGTATTCCCATGCTCCTCCGGACATGTCATACACACCATATACATTACCTGTTGTTGACTGTCCTGTGTTACTTTTGTATGAAGTTGTACTACTTCCTCCTCCTGTATAATAACTACTATTACTATTGATTGTTATATCCGTTGTTCCTAGTCCATATTTACTTTGTTTTAAATATGCTACTGCTCCCCATTCCATATTCTTCATCATATGACTATCACCACTTAAGCTATAACTACTTCTTATGTTTTGGATAGCGGTGAAGAAGTTTGATACGGTTGTACTTCTTAAACTTTGTACTCCTGGTTTGACTGTTATCTTACTTGTACTTCCACTTACTTCAAATTTACCTACCCAGAAGCCACTTACTTGTTCACTTCCAAATGTAAACGCTGGATGAGTATACCAATTGCCATTACTTGCATTCGTACATGTTTGACTACTACTTCCTGAACCTCTTACGGCATCAGTACAACTTACTGTTCCTGTACTTGCTGTTCCTGATTCAAAGGTTACATTGATTAATTGTTGTGATACACTTCCGTTATTGGCATTAAACAATTGATATTTATATCTTGGTATCCATACATACCATAATGCTATTTCACTTTCACTTATGGTTTGACCAACACTTTTACTTACACCACTATTTAATACAACTGCATTCGCCCATTCTTTATTATCATAATCATACCACTCTTCACTTATATCGGCATATACCCAATTAGTTCCATCATATTTAATTGGTATCATATTATCTAATAATTCTGGTTTATTTGCTCCACTATTATCTAGATATTCTGTTTCTTTAACGATTTTTATTAATCTTCGTTTAGTAATACAATTATCGCGACTATCACAAGCTTTATATTCAACTATTTTATCAGTTGGCAACCTATCAAAGCCACGTGTTTCAACAGTAATTTCCTCGCCACTATTATCAGTTACAGATACCCCAGTTAGTAAATTAAATGAGGCTAATTCTTCAAGCGTTAATTCCACATTATCAGGAATAGTTAAATTAGGAGCTGTCGTATCCCTTATGATAACTGTTCTAGTTATTTGCGATGTATAACCGTTACTCGTAGCACTATAAATAACAGTATAAGTAGTAAATTTAGATGTATCAACACTAGCTACTTCATGACCATTTTCTTGATAGGTAATATTTATGTCAGTTAAAACATTACCATTTTTATCTTCAGCTTTAGCGCTCAATTCTTTATATGTACTATTAATTTCAACAAATTCAATATGACTTCCGTTTAAAATAATAATTGGAGCATTCTCATTAAATTCATTGGTTATATCACTACCACTTTCACGATCGACAGTAAATATATAATTATTATTTTTAAATTCGATAGATATCATCATATCATTAGGCATTAGCTCATTTGTTCTTGGATCTCGCACATCTAAAGGAAGATCACCAGATTCTTTTAAATTTAACAAAGTTATAGTAACAACTTCACCATCTATAGTTGGTAATAAATTAATATTTTTATAAGCCCATTTTTCAGCTGCTAATTTAATTTCTTCCAATTGCGAATTATACAATCGTTCTTTACCATCTTTGAGACTTTTGTTAATAATTGGAAAAGCGATCATAGCAATAACCGCTAAAATAATTAATACTCCTAACAATTCAGCTAATGTAAATCCTCTTTTCATTATACCACCTATTATAATTATATATTTTTATTATTTTAGAGTCAATTAATTTCACTTTTTTTGATAATATAAGTTTTATCTTTTGTATAAAAAGCGTAAAAAACTTCATTTAATTTTAATTTATTTTTATTTAAAATATTATAAACCCAATCAATATCCTTATTCATATTTTTAACAGTATCAACATCAATTACTCCATCTAAGATAATTGGCATTGGGTAAACATTATTATCACTAAATACCGATAATTTACCATTGTTCTCTAAAATTGCATAATTCACTTCATCTAAATTTTTTATTCCTTGTTCCCTTAGTTGCGAAATTAAATCATCTAAACTGTATCGTGTTTTCTGCATCTGTTTAAAATTGACTTTCCCCTTATTTACCAAAATTTGAGGATTACCATCTATAAATTTACGGAAAGCATTGCTTTTTAAAGTAAGTAAACTTAAACTAACTTGAATTATTACTAATAAAGCAATCGGAATGACTGAGACAAAAATCGAACGTTCTGTTTCTTCAATACTCATTGCTGCTAATTCGGCTATCAAAATAGAAACAATTAAATCGATAATACTTAATTGACCAACTTCTTTTTTCCCCATAATTCGATAACAGATAACAATAAAAAAATATAAAACAACAGTTTTAATAATAATATTTATATACACTTTAATCACCTGTTATATTATGATTAATGTTCTAAAATTTTATACAAGTACATATTAATTATTAGGTGATAAAATGCTTTTTTTAAAAAAATTAGGTAAATCTTTTTTAACTAGTTTAATAATTTTGTTTAGTTTAACCTTAGTTATAACAATTTTTAATTATATTGGTTTATTTAGTTTAAGTATTGTCAATGCTTTTTCTTATATAACTCCTTTTATTTCTTTATTTATTGGGGGAATATTAATGGGAAAAGGATGTGTTAGTAAAGGATGGCTGGAAGGAATTAAATTTGGGTTAATTTGTGTTATAATTTTCTTTATTTTTAATTATTTAGCGTTTGGTTCATTTTTTAATATTTCTAATATAATCCTTTATATTATTACTTTAGTTGCTAGCATTTTAGGTAGTATGATTGGTATCAATCTAAAAGAAAATGGTGAAAATTAGTCACCATTTTTATATTGTTTAATAAAATCTTCTTTATAACTTAAAAATCTATCATTTTTAATACTTTCTCTTATTTCTTCCATTTCTTTAATTAAAAAACGAATATTATGAATTGATAATAACCTTCCACCTAATGATTCTTCACAAACTATTAAATGTCTAATATAAGCTTTAGTATAGTTTTGACAAGTATAACAATCACAGTCATCTTCAATTGGTGTAAAGTCTTCTTTATATTTTAAGTTTTTTAGGTTTATTCTTCCATGTCTAGTAAATGCGTTACCATGTCTAGCTAGCCTTGTTGGTAAAACACAGTCAAACATATCAATACCTCTTTTTACCCCTTCTAATAAATCAATAGGATCTCCTACCCCCATTAAATAACGAGGTTTATCTAATGGTAAATATTCAACTGCATAATCAATCATTTTATACATAGTATCTTTATCCTCACCAACGCTAGTCCCACCAATTGAATAACCATCAAAATCAAGTTTTACAGTTTCTTGGGCACTATACTTTCTTAAGTCTTCGTATTCACCACCCTGTACAATTCCAAATAAAGATTGATTAGGATTATTATGAACATCTTTCCCTCTTTTAGCCCATCTAATTGTTCTTTCTGTACTATTCTTCGCATACTCATAAGTGGCAGGATATGGGATACACTCATCAAAACTCATAGCAATATCACTATCTAATTTATTTTGGATTTCAATCGATAATTCAGGAGTTAAGAATAATTTTTTACCATCAATATGACTTTTAAAAACAACCCCCTCTTCTGATATATCTTTCTTTTTAGCTAAAGAAAAGACTTGAAAGCCACCACTATCTGTTAAAATAGGGCCATTATAATTCATAAATTTATGTAATCCACCAGCTTTATTTACTACATCTTCTCCTGGCCTTAACCATAAATGATAAGTATTAGCTAAAATAACAGAACTATGCATATCATATAATTCTTCAGGTGTTAATGTTTTAACATTTGCTAATGTTCCAACCGGCATAAACATTGGAGTATCAAAAGTTCCATAATTAGTTTTTAATTTACCTAATCTTGCTTTACCATCATTTTTTACCAATTCATATTTTATTCTCACAAAAAATCACCTGTGATTAATTATAAACCATAATTGTAAATTTGACAAGAAAAATAATTTGTGTTATTATATGTCTGCTATTTTGAAGGGGGATTTTTATGGAAAGAATGAAAGAAAATACTATCAATTATGAAAAAGTAGTAACAAAAGAAGATGTAGCATCTTTAACAGAAGAAGAAAGAGAATTTGCTTTTAAAGAAGGTTCTTATCATGCTAGATATTTAAGAAATGTGTTTACTATCGATGTTTTGTATGAATTCTTAGCTTCTCGATCTAGAGAATTAGCTTATTTAGGCCACAAATATAGAAAAGAAAAAAATGTAACTAAAGAATTAATAGCCGCTACAATCACTTTTCCTAATGATGAATGCTTTATAAAGATTCTTTTAAACAAAAACATTACATATAATAAATTATATTTATATTCCAGAGCTATATCCAATCTTAAAAAGATTACTTTATTATCTAAAGAATTCGATGATGATGATAACATCAAAATCGTTAGTAAAAAGTTAAATTCTATATGTCATTTTATTAAAAACGAAACAGGTATTAAAGATTTTAATTTGATTTTAGCTAAAATCAATGCAATTGTTATGTTTAGAAGAGATTTGTATAAAAAACTTGAAGGTGATCAATCTACAAATGATCCAAAACAAAAGAAGCTTTAATTAAAAGTTTCTTTTATTTTTCCTAAATTCATTGCATGGCTTCCTTTAATATAAATAATATTGTTATAGTTAACATGTTTTTTTAAATAATTAATTAATTCTTCAATATTGACAAAATGAATTCCTTTAATTAATTTAGTATAATTACCAATTAATAATACTTGTTTATTATTAATTTTTTTTAAATATTTATTTATTTTTTTATGATACTTTTTACTGTATTTTCCTAATTCTAACATATCGCCAATTATTATGAATTTAAAATTTTTTTTATTTTGTAATAAACTTAAACCACCAATTAAGGACTCAAAACTACTATTATAACTATCATCTATTATTGTATACTTATTTTTTATAATATTTAATCTACCATCGATATTTTGATATTCACAAATTGCTTCACTAATTAAGGATAAATCAACATTGAATAACATTCCTATTTTTATTGCTAATAAAACATCATCTAATAAGTGTTGATATGAGTTAAAAGTAAAATGAACATTTTTTATATCAAATTCTATTTTTTCTTGACATTTTATATTTTTTAACTTCAATGTTTTTTTATTTACCTTAATAATATTTTTATATTTTATTTTTTTCAAATATTTATCATTATTATTAATAATTAAATAACCATTTTTCATACCATCTAATATTTCTAATTTAGCTTTTAAGATATTTTTTTTACTGCCTAAGTTACCGATATGGGCTGTCCCTATATTTGTTAATACTGCATAATTAGGGTTACATATTTTTGATAAATACGATATTTCGCCTTTATGATTCATTCCTAATTCAGTTACTATAATATCATAAGTATCATCTAAATTTAATAATGTTAATGGTACTCCAATATGGTTATTGTTGTTTTTCATGGATTTTAATACTTTATATTTTTTACTTAATACTAATGATATTAATTCTTTAGTCGTTGTTTTCCCTACACTACCTGTAATCGCTATTAAAGGAATATTATATTTATTTCTCATAAAATTAGCAATTTTTCCTAATGCTTCAATACTTGAATTGACTCTAATAGATGGAATATCTTGTATATCAATCTCACTTATAATAGCTACTGCTCCATTATTAATTGCTTCATCAATATATTCATGACCTTTATTAATAGCTATAAATAAATCGCCTGTTGTTATATCTTTAGAATTAGTTCTGATTTTATTTATTATTGTATCTTTGTAAATAAAACCGTCAACTATATTATTTATTTCGCTTAAATACACTAAAATTCACCCAATATATTTTATGCAAAAAAATAACTATGGTAACTTCCACAGTTATTATAATTTATGGAGTAATAATAGCTCGAGTACTGTAAACACTACTACTACCTCCACCACCAGGGTAAAAATGAAACACACCAGCTCCTTCATTATTATCCAGGTAATCGCCACCGCGAACGAACCATGATGCATCAGCATAAACAAACATTGTATAATCATCATACCATCCGTCTTGATATCCTCCAGAGAAAGACTGAATTTCTTTTGTGGCATCACCTAATTTACCTCGACTACGGACTGACCAATCATCGTTATATGCATAAACATCATAATATTTAGCATCTGGAGCACTACTAAATCCTGATGAACTTGCATAAAAGTTGTCACTACTATCTGCCATATTACCCATTACATATTCTCCGGCTCCTCCTGATACATCATACACGCCATATATGTTTCCTGTCGTTGACTGTCCGGTATTACTCTTATATGACGTAGTACTACTTCCTCCTCCGGTATAATAGCTACCATTATTATTGGTAATTATATCTGTTGTTCCTAAGCCATATTTACTTTGTTTTAAGTAGGCTACTGCCCCCCATTCCATATTTTTTATCATATGGGAATCGCCACTTAAACTATAGGTTGTGCTCATATTTTGAATTGCTGTAAAGAAATTTGATACTGTATTACTTCTTAAACTTTGCACTCCTGGTTTGATTGTTATTTGACTAGTACTGCCACTTACCTCAAACTTACCTATCCAAAACCCGGTTAATTGTTCACTTCCAAACGTAAACGCCGGATGAGTATACCAGTTTCCATTAATTGCATTTGTACAGTTTTCACTACGAACACTAGAAGTATTTGTATCATTACAACTTACTGTTCCTGTACTTGCTGTCCCACTTTCAAATTCTACATTAATTAATCGTTGTGTTACTCTTCCGTTAATAACGGTATTAAATAATTGATATTTATATCTTGGGATCCATACATACCATAATGCTATTTCATCTTCAGTAATTGTATCACCAACATTTTTAGAAACACCACTATTTAATACAACTGCATTCGCCCATTCTTTATTATCATAATCATACCATTCTTCACTTATATCAGCATATACCCAATTTGTTCCATTATATTTTATTGGTATCATATTATTTAATAATTCTGGACTGTTTGCTCCACTTAGATCACGATAAGTTAATTCAAATACTTCATCATTTAATTCGTTCATAACATCATTTTTTAACTTATCTAATATTAACTTACGACTACCTAGAATACTTAATATACTAAAAATTAATATTAAAAATAATATTAAAATTGAATAAATTATGCCACTAACAGCAAACCCTTTTTTATTCAAATTGAACACCTTCTTTACTATAAGAATTATATCAAAAAAAGTAAAAATTTACAACAAAAAATGTAGCATAACGCTACATTCACAAACAATACCTATAAATTCACAGTTAAATTTCCTCGGTATTAAGTAGTCTGTGTATTGAATATATATATTCAATACTTATTATATACAATTTATTTAGTTTTATTCATTTCATTTTCATAATAATTATGATTAATAGCTATTCCTAAAACAATAATATATGATATAAAATAAACTAACAACATTAATATTGCAATATTAGCTAAACTACCATAAATAACATCATAATTAGCAATATTAGTCACATAAAATGAATAACCACCAGTTAAAAGCAAAATTGATAGCGTGGCGAATAAAGCACCATAATTAACATACTTACTTTTAATCTTCTGATCAGGAGCCATTGTATATAAAATTTTAATTATAAAGAAAATCATTAAGAAAGCAATCAATACTTTAACAATTGTAATAATCACATAATTATTAGCAATAAATTTTCCAATAACACCAAATGTTAAGACTTTATTTAAAATAAAGCTACCAAAAGCCATAACAATTAAAGTAAAAATAAATAGTAAAATCAACCAAAAAGTCATAAATATTGCTTTAATACGACGATATATATAATTTTTCGGTTTGTTTTTGTATAAAATATTTGAAGCTGTAATTAAACTATCTGCACCATTGCTAGCAACAAAAAATCCAACAATAATAAATACAAAATTAGTAATATTCAAACCGCTGTTGAAAAAAGGCAATAAAATATCCATCACACCACTTGGAACAATATTGCTCAAAGAATTAGTTATACTAGCAGTTGATAATGATAAACTTGATGCAACCATTCCAAACAAAGTAATAATTGGTGCTAAGGAAAGAATTAGAAAAAAAGCTAGATTACCGGGTAATATTAACATTTCCGGTAATCTAATAATCTGCCACAAATCAGTAAAAAATTTTTTCAATCTTTAATTTCCTCTTTATTATTTCGCATATCCAAAGTAGCTTCATTAATTGCATCATCGATTGTTTTTATTTCATCATTAATCATACTATAGCCTATTGCTGCACCAAATCCATGTTTCAATTCTTTTAATTCTTTTCCTAATTTACGCATATAAGTAACAACTTGTTTTTCTTCATAACCAACTAAATAAATTAAAAATTCATTACCATTAGTTCGAATTATTTCACTATTCTCAAGTTGATTTACAATTAAAATATTGGCAGCTTGTTTGATTACTTCATCACCTTCGGCATGGCCATAATTATCATTAATATAAGCAACATTATTTAAATCGACAATGATAATTGTTTGTGGATAAACATTACTATTATCCCATTTTTCAATAGAAGCATTTAAATAATTACGATTTTTTAATACTGTTAATTCATCAATATATCTTAATTTATCTTCCTTTGATAAATTTAAATGTTTTTTCTTTGGTTTTATTTTTATAATTGCCAAAATTATTAATAATATACCAACAACACTACCTAAAATAACCGCAATATTTTTTAAAATAATTGGTGTTTTATTAATTAATAATAATTCACTTAGCCCAGTAGTAACAAATTCTTGAGTATTGTTAAAACTGATATAAAAATCTAAAAATTCATTAAATATTTTATTATCTTCAATATCACGAGAAATAAAAGAATAATTAGTATAATCAAACTGATAAGCAATAATATAATCTTTCAAAGTATTTGCATAATAATTATAACTATAAGCATCTAAAACGATTATATCATCTTCATTAATATTATTGATTAATTCTTTCATATTAGAATAAGTTTTGACGGCAATATTATTATCTATAAAATATTGGGCGACTAAACTATTTTCTAGACAAGAAACTTCACTTAAAGATTTTATTGAATTAATAATAATATCATTAGAAGAATGTTTTAAAATCATCAAGTTATTTTCATAGACAGGAATAGTACTATAAACATCTAAAGCATATTCGGTTTTATTATTAATTCCATAAAATAAATCAATTTGATTAGAATTAAATGCATTTACTAAATCAGCAATACTATTATATTCACGATAGGATATTTCCGCATTAGTTAATTTTGAAAAACTAGATAATAATTGATGATTTATTCCAACTAAACGATTATCTAATAAAGTATCAAATGGTGCATTATCAATAAAACCATAATTATATCTTTTACTTCTAAATTTAACTGACGCTTCATCGTTAATACTTTTAAAATTCAAATAATTGTTTGATAAATATTTATTATAAGCATCAATATAGTTCAAACTAGACCAACGATTATAATATTTTGTTAAAATAGTGTTCAAGCGTTCTGTACTACCTAACGATAAAACATAATATTTCTTATAATCACTAATATTAAAAGCTATTTTATAATTATTATCTATTAGTAGTTTTAAATCAGTCGTTTTTAATAAAACAATAGCATCAAGTTCTGTCTCATTAGTATTGAATTCATTAATTAACTGATCATTTGTTTCAAACGTTTTATAACTAACATTAGCATTATGTAAATAATTATTAACGCTATTTAGATTTTCATTTAAAACACCAATTGTTAAATTTGCTAAATCATCAATACTTAAAAAAGTTTGATCTTTAGTTGCTAAAATATAATTATCCTCATAAATTAAAATTTGATTATCTTCTAAATTATCAACCAATTTGAATGCATATTCTGAATTTACTTCATCGCCTAATTTATATGGCACTTTATTAAAAGAAAGATTAGTTTCTTCATTTAAAGAATTTAAAAATTCAATAATAATACCTTCACCATTATAGCTTAATATGGGAATACTATCGATAATTGACATATCAATAACATTATTTTTATTATTTTCAATCCATTGTTTTTCAAATAAATTTAAAGTTGTTACTTTATCTTCTTTCGTTAAAAAATAATAAGTAAAGCAACCGATCAACAATAATGCAATGACGATAACAATACTAATAATTATTTTCTTATTCTTCATCATCATCACCTTCTATAACGTTATCAACCCAACTAAATTCTGTCGCTTGTTTTGAATGATAACCAATTAATGGATAACTTGTATTTTCTTTACTTGGATCCATAAAGAAAATTTCGATATCATAAAAATCAATAACTTTTGTACTTAAATTATCTAAAATTATTTCAGACAATTGTTTAGCTTCATCTAATTCAGTATCAGATTTAACATCAACAAAAAATTTCATTGTAGCTACTTTGGTCTCATAAGTTACTTCTATAGCTAAATCTGAATCAAGAATTTCCTTTTTAATTTTTTCAATGACAGCATTGTCAATCTCAGGAGCATTTTCTAATCTGTCACCATAAACGCTTTTACTACTACTTGGATAAAACATCCTATAAATAGCAAAAAAGGCCAATATCAATAATATTAAGCATACAATACCAACAATAAATGGGGCTTTGTGTTTTTTTATAAATTCCATATATTCACTCCTAACGTTAATATTATACTATAAATATTAATTTTAATCAATTCTTTATTAAATAGTATACTTAAAAAAAGAAATTTATAACCCAATAAAAACTTAATTCAAGATATTGATAGTTATTTATTTTCTTTGTCAAATTTATAATATTATTTTTTATAAATCGCATGTACTTTCGTTTAAAATGTTGGCTTCTTTACTTTATTGATAAAGTTAGAATTTTTATTTAATTAAAAAAAATGAAATTTCTTTCATTTTCATTTTTTTACTTTATAATTTTTTTAGTTCTTCAATTAACACTTGATTAGCTAATCCTGGATTAACTTGTCCTTTGCTTTCTTTCATAACTTGTCCCATCAAATATTTAACTGCTCGATCTTTTCCTTCTTTAAAATCTTTAACTGAATCTGGATTAGCATTAATAACTTTAGTTACAATATCTAAAACTAAACTATTGTCACTAATTTGTTCCATCTTGTTTTCTTTAACTATATCTAAAACATCTTTACCAGTATCTAATAAAATATTGATTACTTCTTTACACTGTTTACTAGATATTGTTTTCTTATCCAACAATTCAACTAACTTAATAAAATTATCTTTAGTTAGTTTACTTTCTTCTAACTTTATAAAATGCTTATTTAAATATGATAAAATATCGCCAGTCAACAAATTAGCTGCTATGTTAGGATTAACGTCATCAACAACAGTTTCAAAAAAATTACATATTTCTTTATTGGCAATAATTGTTTTAATATTATTATTATTTATACCTAATTTAATATATTTATCTTTTAACTCATCAGTTAAAACAGGCATTTCTTTTTTTATTTGTTCTATCCATTCATCATCAATATAAACATAAGGAATATCTGGTTCAGGAAAATAACGATAATCATTACCTGTTTCTTTATAACGCATTAAAATAGTTGTTTTAGTTTTATCGTCAAATCTTCTTGTTTGTTCAATGATAACTTCACCGTTAGCAAGTAATTCTTCTTGTCTTTGAATTTCATAATCAATAGCTACACCAACATTAGAAATGGAACCAATGTTTTTAACCTCAACTTTAGTTCCTAACTCGTCAGTATCACTAACAGATACATTGACATCACAACGCATACTTCCTTCTTCTATTTTAACGTCACTTATCCCTAAATATAGTAAAGTCTCTCTTAATTTTTCTAAATATTCAACTGCTTCTTTACCACTACTGATACAAGGCTTGGTAACAATTTCAAGTAGTGGTACCCCTGCTCTATTAAAATTAAGTAAAGTATCAGTTGTATGTAGACTTTTACAAGTATCCTCTTCAATATGCATTCTTTCTAAATATATTTTTTTATTTTCTATTTCAACATAGCCATCATAGCCAATTGGTGTATCTTGTTGCGTAATTTGATAACCTTTTGGTAAGTCTGGATAAAAATAGTTTTTACGGTCAAAGTGCATTAATCGATTGATATTAAAATTTAAAGCTAAACATGCTTTTAAAGCATCATCGATAACGCCTTTATTTAATCTCGGTAAAACTCCAGGATAACCTAAATCGATAACATTAATATTAGTATTTTCTTCATCGTTAAAATTATTTTTACTTAAAGAGAACACTTTAGCCATACTCTTTAATTCGACATGAACTTCAATACCGATTGTTGGTTTCATTATTTTACCTCCTTTATATTTAAATCTAAGTTTAGTTCTTTTTCTATAAAACTAGCTAATTGATAAATTTTATCTTCTTCAAAATAGTTACCGATAATGTGCATCCCAATTGGTAATTTATTTTTAAAACCGACTGGTAAACTTAAAGCGGGAAGTCCTGCCATGTTAACTGGAATAGTTAATAAATCATCATAAAAACTTTTTAAAGCATCATCTTGTTTAGTACCTAATTTATAAGCCACATCTGTATTAGTTGGGCCAATAATTAAATCATATTTAGCTAAACATTCTTTAAAACTATCAGTCATCGCTTTTCTTACTTTTAAAGCTTTATAATAATAAATATTAGCATTTTCACCACTTAAAATATAAGAGCCAATCATGATTCTCCTTTTTACTTCATTACCAAATCCTTCGGTTCTCGTGTTTTTATATAACTCGTCAATATTTTTAAAATTATCAACTTTTAATCCATATCTTACACCATCATAACGAGCTAAATTACTGCTAGCTTCACCTAATGCTATAACTTGATACAATGGAATAGCATATTCTAAATAATCAATATCAATATAATCAATTTGACAACCTTTTTCTTTCAATAAATCAATAACATTTAAAACAGCTTGTCTTACAGTTTTATCAATCGTATCACTCATATAATAATTAGGAACAGCTATTTTTAAATTAGAAATATCTTGTCCAATTAAAGATGTATAATCTTTAACTTGCTCTTTAGAAGAAGTTAAATCATTTTTATCATAACCACTAATAACATTTAATAATAAAGCATTTTCATAAACATTACGTGTAATTGGTCCAACTTGATCCAAACTTGAGGCAAAAGCAATAATTCCATATCTTGATACTCTTCCATAAGTAGGTTTAAGACCAACTAAGCCACAAAAACTAGAAGGTTGTCTAATTGAACCACCAGTATCCGTTCCTAAAGATAAGGGAGTAATTCTTGCTGCTACACAAGATGCTGATCCTGAAGAAGAACCGCCAGGAACTAAAGACTTATCCCAAGGATTTAAAGTATTACCAAAATAACTAGTTTCGCCAGTTGAACCCATCGCAAATTCGTCCATATTAGTTTTACCAATAATGATCATGTTTTTTTCTTTAATTTTACTGATAACTGTTGCATCATAAACCGGAATAAAATCATCTAAAATATGACTTGCAGCTGTTGTTTTTAAGCTTTTAGTAATAATATTATCTTTGATTGCAATTGGTATTCCAAACAAAATATTATCCACTTCTTTTTTTTCCAATTCTAATGCTTGTTTAATTGCTTCTTCTTTATTTAAAGTTATGAAACAGTTTAAATCAGTTTCTTCGATTCTTTTAAAAGCTTCATTAACTAAATCAATCGGTTTAATTTCTTTAGTTTTTAATTTTTCATTTATTGTTTTTATGTCTAAATCTAAATATCTCATTCTATCACCTTCGGAACTATAATATAATCACCTTTAACTCTTTTTGCATTTTTAAACATATCTTCTTTAGATAAGTGTTGTTCTGGTATATCTTCATCAAAGATGTTTTGATTAGTAGTTGGACTAATCATTATTTCTTCTTCTTCAATATCAACTTTTAAAATTTTATCAATTTCACTTAAAATATCCGTTAATTGAATTTGATATTTAGCCATTTCTTCATCTTTAATATTTAATTTAGCTAAATCAGCAATATGTTTTACTTTTTCTTCTTTAATCATTTTTATTCCTCCAATATATATGTATTTATCTTAGTTTCACCACTATTTTTACTTAAAAAAGCTTTTGTTGTATTATTACTTTTAAAATAAACTTTTATATCAACATTATTATCAAAAACACCAAAATTATTAGTAATGATATTGATTATGTTTAATATTTCTGATCTTTTAAAATAACTTTTATTAACAGTAATTTTAATTTCATTTAATGTTTTATCTTGATACAGTCCATAAGCATTAAGATAAACATTATAATCACTTAAACTATTTTTTATTGCAATAAAATTATTATAAGTTTTATTATCATTAATCATAACATAATTACTTTCTAATAGTTGATAATTATAATTAACATTTTCTAATTTTATTGTATCATTATCAGTACTACCTAAATATTTAAAACTACCTTTTAAATCATCTTCTAAATAAATGCCTAAAACTATATTAATATTTTCTAATCCATCTTTACTACGCATATAACTAATTAAATCATTAGCTTTTGCCAAAGCATAGTCTAATACTATTTCTTCATTAACTACTTTGTATTTATTATTTTCGTAATATTGTTTATTATCTACAACAATAGCTAAAGATATTCCTTTTAAAACATTATTAGTAGCTAAATAATTTTGTTCGTAAATTGTTGTAATATAAGAAGGCGTAAATTCAACATTATCAATTTCAATTTTATCAGTATTGTTATATTCGGTCACTAAATTCTTAATTTCATCGGTTGTTAAAAATTGTCCTTCTTGATATAAAGAATTATTTGTTTTAAAAAATTCAGTTGATAATTTTGAAAGCATTGATTCTACTTCTTCTTTATCATAATCTCTAATATTATAGCTGCCAATATTTTCTTTATAAGGAACCGCTACTTGATAATAAGAATTATCATAGCTAATTTTAATTGTATCTTCTTTATTTTCACAGCCAACTAAAAGTAGTAATAATAGTAATAATATTAATAATATTTTCTTCATACGACATCACTATTTAATTATATCATAATCTAGTAAAATTTATGGTAATAATGTCATTATTTTAAAGAAAAAACTATCAATTTGATAGTCAAATATAAGATATTTAATTTTCTATTATCATTAACATGATTCTGCTCAATAAATTAAAATCAAAATTATGATTAGCTTTTATTTTTAAAAATATGGGCAACTAATAACTGCTAAAGCAGTTTGATTACCTTTAAAATTATTTCTAGAGTGCTTTAGCGTACCATTGACACCAATACTTTAGTATCATTTAACTCAATGTTTTTGATAGTTACTTTTAACTTTTTTTAGTTCTTCACTTATATTAAGTTAAAATATTAATAGCACAAATAAATAATTGAAACAACTTATTTTTATTAATTTTCAATAAATTTATTTATTTCCTCAATACTAAATCCTCTATTATATAATTTGGATTTTATCATTCTTTCTAGATCTTTATTTTGATATTTATTACTTAATTTTTTATATAATTTGTCATATTCTTTTTTTATATTTTCGGTATTATCAACACTAATATTGTCATAAATTTCTAGAATATCATCTTTATCATATCCTAAATTGATTAATTCATTAACTATTTTAAACTTTAGCTTATAACCTGTATATTTTGAATTTTTAATTTTTTTAGCAATTAATTTTTTTAATTTTTCTTTTATTAAATTATTGTCAACTTTAGCTAATTCTGAATCAATAATTTCAACCGAAATATTATGCATTAATAAATCATTTCTTATTTTATCTAAGCCAATATTAGATAAATTTATTTTATCAGCAATATAAGCTTTCGCAAAATTTAAATCATTTATCAAGTTATTTTCTTTCAATTTTTTTACTAATTTTTCTTTATCTTTATTAGTTACTTTATTCTTATCAATATATTCATTTATTTCTTTTTCACTTCTTAATCTTTTCGTTATATAATTTACAGTCTTATAGTAAATTTCATAATAGTTATTATCATTATTTATTTTATTTAATAAGTCACTATCAATAGTTTTGTGATAAAGTAAACCATAATTTAAGATAACATCATCATATGTTTTTATCTCACTACCATTACTTAATAATATTTTGTATTTTTTTCCTATTTTTTTTATTTTTTCTATTTTCATAATAAAACCTTTCTAATCCTCAACTATCAAAAGTTTACCACCATAAACATTTGTTTGTCAAGAAGAAAATAAAAAAAGATATATTTCTATATCTTAAGCTCTTGAATCATATTTACCAGTAGCTGTTGAAATGATTACAACATCATCGGTATCAACAAACAAAGGAACTCTTACTACTAAACCGGTTTCTAAAGTAGCATCTTTAGTGGCATTATTAGTTGTATTTCCTTTTACTGCTGGTTCAGTATGAGTAACCTTTAATTCAACTTTATCAGGTAACATTACACCTAATAACTCTCCTTGATAAAAACTCAAGTCAACATTTAATCCTTCTTTTAAATAATTAACTTCATCACCCAATTGATCTTTAGTTAATTCTATTTGTTCATAAGATTCCATATTCATAAAATTATAACTATCACCTGATGAATATAAGAATTGCATTGGCTTTTTCTCAATCATTGCTTTTTCTAATTTAGTACCACTATTAAATGATTTTTCAGTAGTAGAACCACTTCTTAAATTTCTAATTTTCATTTTAACAAAAGCAGCACCTTTACCTGGTTTTACATGAGAAAATTCTAATACTTGATAAATATCACCATCTAAAACAAAAGTAATACCATTTTTTATATCATTAACATTAATCATAATTTCCCCCCTTTACTATATTAAGATTTAACATTTTTATTCACCTTATTTTTTTTCTTTATGAGTTGTTGTCTTTTTACAAGTTGGACAATGTTTTTTTAATTCTAGACGATCAGTTGTATTACGTTTATTTTTTTCAGTACGATAATTTTCATTTTTACATTCTGTACATTGAAGAGTTATTCTTTCTCTTGCTTCACCTTTTTTAGCCATTTTAATCCCTCCTTCTTAAAACACTTATATAATTATACCAAATTATTTATATATTTCAAAGTATTTTTGTGAAATTCGATTAGAAATTATGCGATTGATTGGTGCCCGAGAAGTTGATGTGTCGTGATAATAGATATCAGGAGAAACAATTACAAACGAAACTTCAGGATTATCATATGGTGCATATGCGCCAAAAGTATTACTCATAGTCTCAGTATCTACAATACCATCACCATCAGTATCGATAAAACTTTCACTAGTTCCTGTTTTAGCAGCAGGGTTATATTTGCTATTAACATAATTAGCTGCTATCCCACTAACTACACCTTCTCTAAAGCCTAATTTAATACGATCTAAATATTTATCTTCTAAAGTTATTTTATTTAAAATAGTAGGTTTAACTTCATATAACAAATCAGTTAGCCCATCTTTAGTTGGATTATAAACAGCTTTCAACAAATGAGGTTTTATCCTATAACCACCATTAGCAATCGTATTAATATATTGACTCAATTGAATTGGTGTATATGTATCAAATTGACCAATTGAAAAATCTAGCAAATGTCCCGCTAAAGTACTATCACTAGTATAGCCTAAACTCTCAACTGGTAAATCGATGCCTGTTTTAACGCCTAATCCAAATTCTTTAAAAGTATTTCGATAGATATCAAACGCTTCAGGATTAATATTCAATTCTTCATTATAACGGTATACACCACCACCAACTTTAATAGCGGTATGAAATTGAAAAACATTTGAAGAATATTTTAAAGCACCAATATCATCAACAATACCTAAGGTTGTCCATGAACACTTTAAAGGTGTATTAGCAATTTTAATACAACTATCATCTCTTCTTTCACCGATTTTTAAAGCACCAGTCTTATAACCAACCGCATGAGATGCTCCTTTGACAATAGATCCTGCTGTAACGGGGGTGGTGACAATACCAGGTGTATAATCATATACTTTATATTCACCATCTTTTTCAACAACTTGTTTTCCAGCCATAGCTAAAATTTCACCAGTATTAGGATCACTAATAATTGCAAAAGAACGATTATAATATTTTGTATTAGGATAACTCTTACCATTGACAACTTCTTCAGTTAATACTTCTTCAATAGCTTTTTGTAATTCAATATCAATTGTTAAAACGATATCTTTTCCACGACTTCCTTCATCAATAATCTTTCTTGTTCCATCATCTAGTATTTGATAGACTGTTTTCTCACCTTTTAAAAGTGATTCATATTGATATTCTAAATAACTAGTACCAACGCGATCATTTAATTCATATCCTAAATCTAAATAATAATCTTTTAGTTCATAAGGAATCCCACTTTCGCTTGTTGAAACGGTTCCTAAAATAGTTCTAAAAACATCACCATAAGGATAAACTCTTTCCCAATCTAATCGAACATCAAAACCTTTAATATTATTAACGTTTTCAGCAATCAAAGCATATTCTTTATCAGTTACATTTTCTTTTTTAATTACTTTTTCATCAAAACTATAACCAATATTCATTAAATAATAAATATAAGCGGCCAAATGATCATTCTCATCAAAACTAGCTAGCTCTTCTTCCGTTACTCTTTCTATTTTTAAATTATCGATATCATCACTGGTTAGTTTTCTTTCGTCTAATAATTGCCATTCTTCTTCAGTTATTTTTTCTTTAGCTAATTCAGCGTTGTTTAAAACCCAAAATTTTCTTAATTCTTCTTCATCTAATTTTTTATAATCTAAACTAATCATTTCTGCCACTTTATAAGCAGTTGCAATCTCCTCTTTAATCGTTACTCCACTAGGCTTTTTATAATAAATAACTTTAACAGCTTTATTATCCACAATAATTTTACCATTTCGGTCATAAATTCTACCTCGTGGTGTACTGGAAGAAGTGACAATGTTCTGACTTAATTGTTCAACCTTATTAACATAAAAATCATGATTAATAATTTGGACAACAAATAAATTCACACCTAATACAATCATTATTACTAAAATTAATCCAATTAAAATATAATATCTTTTTTCAACTATTTCTTTTATATCCTTATTTTTATTAATATTTATATTATATATTCTTTTGTATTTCTTTTTCATAATTTTTACTTACTTTATTAAAATCAATAATTGAAAAAAAATTATTTATATAAACATTTCGCTCATTTTGATAATCTAAATAATAAGCATGTTCCCATAAATCTAAATTCATAATTGGAACTAAACCATAAGAATAAGGTGTATCTTGATTAGAAACATTAATAATTTCTAACATTTTATCTTTATTTAAAACTAAAAATGTATAGCCAGAACCAACTAATAAGTTAGCCGCTTTAATAAATTCTGCTTTAAAATTATTAAACGATCCAAAATCCTCATCGATTTTATTTTTAAAATCTTCACTCATTTCACCATAACCTAAAATATTAAAAAACAATTCATGATTTAAAACACCACCTAAATTAAATAAAATATTATCACGTTCTTCGATTGGAAACATATCGATATTTTTAACTAATTCTTCTTTTGAATATTCGTAATTATATTTACTTAATAAATTATTCAAATTATCCAAGTATTTTTTATAATGTTTATTATAATGAATATTCATTGTATAACTACTAATATATGGTTCATAAGCATCATAGCTTTCGATATCAATACTAGAATACATAATATCCCTCCTTTAATATTTTATTTGATTTTCATAACTTTATTCTATCTTTCATATATTATATTGGTGATTATATGAAAGAAAGATTAATTAGTGAATATATTAACCGTATGACATTAGATGATGTTAATAATTTTGCTATAAAAAATGGTATTATTTTAAAAGAAGATGAAGTAAGATTAATTTATAATCATATTAAATCTGATTGGCGAACAATCGTATTTGGTAATCCAAGAGGTATTTTAGATGACTTAAAAAACAAATTAGATAATACTAGTTATCAAAAAATTGAAACTTTATATATTTATTTTAAAAATCGTTATTTATAATATTCTCTTATTTTGGAAATTAAATTTTCATCAAATTTTTTGTTTAAAATCATTGCTATTTCAAACTTATAAGGTGGATACATTCTTTCTTTAGAATTATTGTCAATAGAAATATAAGGCGTTTCTAATATTTTGGGAACGTCTTTTAATTTATCGTGATAAATTATTTTAATTAAGTTATTGAATCCTATGGTCCCAAAACCGATATTTTCATGGCGATCTTTATGAGTATTGATTAAATTTTTACTATCATTAACATGAACACATTGCAAATATTTTAAGCCAATTATTTTATCGAATTCTTTTAAAATATTATCAAAATCACTTATATCATATCCCGCATCATTAATATGGCAAGTATCTAGGCATACTCCTAAATCGTAATTAACGCCATCAATTATTTGTTTTATTTCTTCAAAAGAACTACCTAATTCACTTCCTTTACCGGCCATTGTTTCTAAAAGAATTGTCACTTTACTTTTTCCTACTTTATTTAAATTATCGATAATATTTTGAAGACCTTCTTCTTTAGTTAGTTTTACACTACTACCAGGATGTAGTACTAATTTAGTCATTCCGAGTTTTTCCACTCTTTTTAATTCTTCTTTTAAAAAAGTAACTGCAAAATCATTATTGCTTGCCATGTTAATAATATAAGGAGCATGAACGATGACATTATTAATATCAATATTGTTTTTTATCATTAATTCTTTTCCTTCATTAGTTAGTTTATCATCTATTGGTTGACGATTAGTATTTTGTGGAGCTCCTGTATAAAACATAAAAGTAGTACTACCATAACTCAAAGCTTCATTAACACTTCCTACTAATTGTGTATCTTTTTTAAATGATACATGTGAACCTATAATCAAATTAATCATCTCCTATATTAATTATAATCGATATTTGTTTTAAAAACAAGAAGAGCAATCAAAAAAGTTATTGATACTTTCAATAACTTTTTAAAATCTAAATGTCTTTTGAAAACCTAAATCTTGTTTTCTTTGATAATCATTTATATCCACATCGTTAATTTTTAATTTGCCATCTTTATTAACATTGACAGAAAAAGCATTATTTTTCATTTGTTCGGTTCGAATAATTTTAGCTTTCTTTAAAGATCTAGAGACACGATAATCTTGGCCATCTTTACCATTACTTAAAATAATACTATGGCTAGTAAGAAACGAAGCTTTAATATATTCCAATAAGAATTTTTTAAAAAGTTCTAATTTTTTAGCTTGAACAACAATTTCAGTCGTTCCTAATTTCTCACTAAATCTAAAAGGTGTACTTGGAGTGCTAATATTTAATCCCAACAAATCACTAACAATGTTAGAAACATTGTTACTAATAATTTGATTCCTATGTTCTACAACTTGATTTAAAGTCCATTTACGTTCTAAGATTTTTAATAAATCGTTTATTCTAGCAACACTTAATCGTTGTTGTTGATTACCATCAACATCAGTTAATAAAATATCTAAATTATTTTCTTTTAAAACAGTTAAAAATGAAGAAACAATTTCAGCATTTTTATCCATAATATGACCACTAGAAATATTAACATAAACATTTTCTAAATCATTAATTAATAAGGCAACGGCATCTTTGCCATTATGATGAGCAAAATATAAATGATCTAGTGGATATGTTTTAACTTTAGGTATATTTTTCATAATTCTACCCCCAATGTGGAATTATAATAACATATTTTTTTTTAATTGTCAACTTATTTTATATTGTAATGTAAGGCTTTATTGATACCATTACCAATAATTAAACTTAATTTTTCGATTAAAAAATCTACTTCTTTAGGTGTTACCATTAAATTAAAACCAATTGGCGTTAAAACTTCAAATAATAATTGTTTAATTTCACTATCTTCTAATGTTCCGACTATCCCTAATAAAGTTTCTTTATCTTTTTTATTGAGTGTAAAATCTTTTTTTAAATAATTTGGACTATAAACCATTAATTTATTTCGTGGATTATTAAAATTTAGTTTTGAATATGTATAATGTTTATACATATAATTAATCGTATCACTAACAATTGTAATTGCATCAACAACAGTTGGTACACCAATTGCAATACAAGGTATTTTTAATGTTTCATAACTAATTTCTTTACGACTATTACCAATACCACTACCTGGATGAATTCCTGTATCAGTCATTTGAATAGTTTTGCTAACTCTTTCAATAGATTGACTAGCTAAAGAGTCAATTGCAATTAAAAAATCTGGTTTAAATTTATTTACTAAACTACTAATTACTTCACTTGTTTCTAAACCAGTTTGACCCATAACACCAGGTATTAATACTGAAACTCTTCGATAGCCATCGGTTACTTCACCCAATTC
This sequence comes from uncultured Bacilli bacterium, assembly GCA_944363915.1. Taxonomy (GTDB): domain Bacteria; phylum Bacillota_I; class Bacilli_A; order RF39; family UBA660; genus Faecisoma. The sequence goes on from CALVVR010000003.1 coordinate 43,901, forward strand.
AAACAAATGATTAGTAACTAAAACATTATTAATAACTAACGGTCCCAAGGAGTCGGGAGTAGATTTAGAGTTTCCTAAACCAATTATTAAACAACTAGCTTCATTATTAATATTTAATTTATAAAGTAATTTAGTTAATTCATTACTAAATTTTTTTTCCACTATTTTACCATTATCGTAATCAGTAATATCATCAAATTCGATTGTAATATAATTTCCTGGCTTTTTATTTATCGTTTTACTTGCTTCTTCGTTAACGTTCACCTCGGTAATTTTTATTCCATCCTCAATTATTTCTTTTTGATTAATTCCCTTAATTTCCTTATTTGCAATTGCTTCGATTGCTAAATCAGTTCTAATCTTATAATTAGATAAATCAATATTGTGTCCCATAAATTTCACCAATTATATTGTTAACTCATTTTAATCTTTTATACGAAAAGGGTTGCATTTTTAATAATAAAATGGTAAAATTAGTATGTTTTAAAGAGCTTGGAGGTGATATCATGGCCAATATGAAAAATGCAAAGAAAAAAATTAAATCAATCGCTAAAGAAACTGTAAATAATAATAACTATACTGCTAGTATGAAAACAGCTTGCAAAAATGTAGAAAAAGCTATCAATGCTAAAGATAAAGATCAAGCAAGCGAAAAATTAAAAATAGCTATTAAGAGAATTGATAAAGCATCTCAAGCAGGCGCTATTAAGAAAAACAATGCTGCTCGTAATAAATCAAATTTAACTAAAAAAGTAAATGCAATGGAATAATAACATTTACTTTTTTTATTAATTTTTTAACGTAATTTATATTTTTTTTGATATAATTAAAATAGGTGAAAATATGAAAAATTTATTAAAATTAGTCCCTTTATTAATTATTTTGTTTTTAGTTTTAATTTTTCGTGATTCTATTACTAATTATATTATTGAAAAAATAATTTTTTCTAAAGAAATATACATAGAAACACCCAATCTATATTCTCTTGATTATGATTTTGAATATGTTCATAACACAGATGATTTTATTGCTGATAATAAACAGGAACTATTAAATATTTTATATACTTCTTTAAATAATGGCTATGATAACTTTTATTTTTATTGCCATTATGATAATTGTAAGGAAGATATTAATTCGGTAACGGCTGACGAAAATTTAATTAATATTAATAATTATATTCATCCTTATAACAGTTATCGACGTGTATATATATCAACCAACACATTTGATAAAGTTGATATTCAAGTGGAAAAGTCATATACGACTGATAATATTAATTCAATTAATAAAAAAATAGATGAAATAATCTCGGAAATAATTACTGATAATATGTCGGACAGAGAAAAAATAATTGCTTTTCATGATTACATTATTGATAATACTACTTATGATACTGATTATGTTAATACTAATTTAAATGATATTGATAATCCTTCACATAAAGCATTGGGTCCTTTATTTTTTGGTAAAGCTTTATGCGGTGGTTATGCCGATGTTATGGCGATATTTTTAAATAAATTAAATATTCCTAACTATCGTATATCTAATATTGATCATATTTGGAACTTCGTTTATTTAAATGAAAATTGGTATCATCTCGATTTGACTTGGAATGATCCTGTTACAAATACAGGAGATAATATAAGATTAGATACTTTTCTTTTAATAACAACCGAACAATTAGAAGAATTGAACACTGGATTTCATAATTATAATAAATCTATTTATTTAGAAGCTCAATAAAAAATCAAACTTTAAAGTAATGTAAAACCAATTGAAAACGATGTTTATATCATTATTTACCAATTGGCTTTTTTTAAATCTAATGATAATTTAATTTTATATTTTGTTTAACCGAATAAAATATATTTTTCTTCTTTATTACTTTCATTTAAATAATTATAACAAAATAAAAATGTAAGCACTTTTTGTGTTTACATTTTTTGTCAGTTAAATATTATAATTATATTTTTTATATTTCATACGGACTTGACCAAGTACCATTACCGGAGGTAATTATAGCATCGGCGTTGACATTAATAACTGCACGTACACCAAGCGAATTATTAACATTATAATTGTAGGCATGACTGCTTACATCAAAAAACCAAACATTTGAACCGTCATATGGCGTTAATGTCCATTGATTTTGGGCTATATCTAAATATGAATCAGTTCCATTTGCCAAATTATATTCATCTAATGTTATTAATCCTACTTTGGCTTGTTCAATTGATAAATTAGTTGTACAAGTGGTACGGGCTGATGAACTACTAATTGTTGTCTCACTACACCATGTTTGATTAGTTATAATATCATTTCCTTTTAAACGATTATAAAAATAATCATTTAACCATTCTTTAACATGACTTCCATCCCAATTTTCGGCTGTACTATTTGCTCCCCATGGTAGGGCTGTGACATTTTCATCAACAATCATTCTTACTGTTCCATCAGCATTAATTCCCATTATTCGCCATAAAAATCCTGAATACCAAATATAATTATTACTAGGATTCCCTTTGATATAACATCCATCCATATAACTATAGTTATTATCTCCTGGCGTTGTACAACCATTACCGGTTGTTGCTAATTCTAGAAATTGTGTTAAAACTGTACTACTTATTGTATCTCCTACTAAACCAACATCTGGATCATCTGGTGCTATTTCACATTCTTCATCATCTATAGCAAACGAACCATCGACACATAATGTAAAAGTATGACTATTACTTTCTACTACTAAATTAGTAACTTTTCCATTGCTATATGCTACTTCAGTAACACTAGCATTACCTAAATTGATTATTGTTGATACTTCAGTAGTTGTTACTCCATCAGCACATATATCAGTTGTTCCATTTAACTGATTTTCCATTGCTGATGTCGCACAATAATTATTAATACCACTATAGATCATACTAGCTTCTGAACGACCTGCAGATACACGTACATTTTCTACTACATTTAATATAATTGGTGTAGCTATTATAGCTACTATAGCTAGTATTATTATTACTGCTAATAATTCAATTAAGGTAAATCCCAATGTTGTCTTTTTTCTTTATTTTTAAATGGTTTCTCATTAGATATTCCTCCTTAAATTGTTCCTATATTTATTCATACTATGTATTGAATTTTTATTAGTGATTCACAATTTATTTTCATATTATTAATTATTTTTTAGTCATTAGTCAATAAATTAATTTTTAGCTAATAAAAAACCAAACATAATGTTTGATTTTTATGAATGAAAATAATTAATTTTCAATTCGATTAAATAATAATTCTAAATTTTTAATTTTTAAATCACTATCTAATTGATATTCTTCCCATTTAAACGGCTTTAACCCTAACATATTTTTAATTTTATCAGCACTACTTGGAATAAAAGGATTTAATAAATTAGATAAATTGGCCATTATATAAACACAAGTATAAGTTGTTTCATTAAATGCATTAATATCTTCTTTTACTTGAACCCAAGGTTGTCTTTCATCATAATATTTATTACCTAACGCAGCATAATCAATAATAGTATTAAGGGCTTGTTTTAATTCGCCATCTTCAATTAATTTACCAACTTCCTCATAAATAGCTTTAGTACGAGCCATTATATCAACATCAATTTCAGCTCTTTTAATAACTCCATCAAATTTCTTATTGACAAATGATAAGTTACGATTAATAAAATTACCAATTACCCCAACTAAAAATTTATTGTGATTTAATATTAAATCTGAAGATGAAAAATTAACATCTTTTTTTTCGGGTCCGTTAGCAATCATATAATATCTAACAGTGTCTTTATTATAAGTTGCAACTAATTCGTCCATTGTAATTAAATTACCTTTGCTTTTGCTCATTTTTTCATCATTCATATTGACATATTCTGAGGAAATAATTTTTTTAGGTAATTGCCATTTAGGATTAATAGCATTCAATAAAGCCGGATAAATAACAGTGTGGAAAGTTATATTATCTTTACCATGAACAAAATAAGTAATTAAATTTTCTTTATCAGTTAAAAATTCATCAAAATCAATATTACGATCTTTGCAAACTTTCATGCTAGCAGTTAAATAACCTAAAACAGCTTCAATCCAAACATAGATTTTTTTATCTTCATAACCCTTAACTGGAACATCAACACCCCAAGATAGTTGTCTAGTTGTAGCACGATCGATCAAGCCCAAATTAAGATATTTTTTGGTTTCATTAATGGCATTTTTACGCCAATCATTTTCTCTATTAGCAACTAAATTCTCTAATAGTTTCTGAAAAGCAGACAATTTAAAATATAAATGTTTATTCTTCTTAATAACTGTAGGAGTACCACAAATTTTACAATGTTTATCTTTTAATTCTTTAGGATTAATTGGACTTAGGCAATCATCACATTGTTCACCCATCGCATGACCACCACAATGAGGACAAATTCCAATTATCTCACGATCAGATAAATATTCGTTACATTTAGGGCAAAAATCTTGTTCATCTTCTTGCTCATAAATATAACCATTATTTAAAATAATTTTAAAAAATTCTTGAACTTGTTTTTTATGTTCTAAAGTCATTGTAGCAGTATAAAAATCATATGAAAAATCTAAATTTTTAAAACTATTAGCAAATTCTTTATGATATCTTAAAGCAATACTTTCAGGTGTTACTCCTTCTTTTTTTGCTCTTACAGTTATTGGTGTACCATGACAATCAGTACCTGATACATAGATTACTCTATTACCACAGCCACGATGATATCTAGCTATTACATCAGCAGGTAATAAGGCAGCTAAATGACCAATGTGTAAAGAGTTATTTGCATAAGGCCAAGCTCCTCCTATCAATATATCTTTCATTTTTATTCTCCTTTTATAACAATATTAACTAATTTTTTAGGAATTGTTATAACTTTAACAATTTCTTTATTTTCAATATATTTTTTTACATTTTCTAATTCTTTAGCTAAGTTTTCCATTTCTTCTTTAGAAGTATTTATACTAACGCTAATTTTACCTCTTACTTTACCATTAACTTGGACAACCATTTCAAACATTTCTTCTTTTGTTTTTTCTTCATCATAACTTGGCCATGGTTCATAAGCGATTGTATCATTATGACCTAAGATATTCCATAACTCTTCAGTAACAAAAGGGATAATTGGATTTAATAATTTAAGTAAGTTATTAGCATATTCTAATGGGAATACTTCTTCTTTATAAACTGCATTAACAAATATCATCATTTGACTAATAGCAGTATTAAAGTTTAATGTTTCATAATCTTGAGTAACTTTCTTTACAGTTTGATGATATATTTTTTCTAAGTTTTTATTTTCTTCATCTTTGATATTACCTTCGGTATATAAGCGATATACTCTTTCGATAAAACGATGAGCACCAGCTACTCCTTGTTCACTCCAAGGTTTACTCATTTCAAGTGGTCCCATAAACATCTCATATAATCTTAATGTATCAGCACCATATTCGTTAACTATATCATCAGGATTAATAACGTTACCTCTTGATTTACTCATTTTTTCGTTATTTGATCCTAAAATCATACCTTGATGAAATAGTTTTTGAAATGGTTCAGCAACACTGACAATTCCTTTTTCATATAAATAATGATTCCACATTCGTGAATACAATAAATGTCCTACAGCGTGTTCAGGTCCACCAATATATAAATCAACTGGCATCCAATGAGCAATTAATTTTTTATCAGCAATTTCTTTATCATTATGTGGATCAATATATCTTAAGAAATACCAACTTGAACCAGCTGAACCTGGCATTGTTGATGTTTCTCTTTTACCTTTTATACCATTTACTTCGACATTAACCCAATCAGTAGCTTTTTCTAAAGGTGAAGCTCCATCTTTAGATGGACTATAGTCTTCCAATTCTGGTAAAACTAAAGGTAAATTAGTTTCCAATATGTCTTGACCATTTTCTAGATGAATAATTGGAATTGGTTCACCCCAATATCTTTGACGAGCAAAAATCCATTCTCTTAAGCGATAGTTAATGTGTTTAGTTCCTAAATTATTTTCTTCTAACCAACTAATCATCTTATTAATGGCATCTTCTTTATTTAAGCCATTTAGAAATTCAGAATTAATATGTATTCCATCACCAACATATGCTTCACGAGATATATCGCCACCTTCGATAACGGGGATAATTTCTAAATTAAATTTTTTTGCAAATTCGTAATCTCTTTCATCATGGGCAGGAACGGCCATAATAGCTCCTGTTCCATAAGTAGCTAAAACATAATCTGATATCCAAATAGGTATTTTTTTACCATTAACTGGATTAATAGCATAAGCACCTGTGAAAACACCAGTTTTTTCTTTATTTAATTCGGTTCTTTCTAAATCAGATTTAGAAGCACATATTTTTTTATATTCTGAAACTTGCTTTTTATATTCTTCAGTTGTGATTTTATCAACTAATTCATGTTCAGGAGCTAAAACACAATAAGTTGCTCCAAACAAAGTATCACATCTTGTTGTAAAAACAGTAAATTCATCTTCATTAACCTTAAATTTAACGTGAGCACCAACTGATTTACCAATCCAATTTTTTTGCATTTCTTTAGTTGATTCTGGCCAATCGATAGTATCTAATCCTGATAATAACTTTTCAGCATATTTAGGAATATCGATTACCCATTGTTTCATATTTTTACGAATAACAGGGAATCCACCTCGTTCACTTTTACCATCGATTACTTCATCGTTGGCTAAAACTGTTCCAAGTTCTGGACACCAATTAACAGGCATTTCAATTTGTTTAGCTAAACCATCTTTATATAATTCACTAAAAATCCACTGTGTCCATTTATAATAACTTGGATCACAAGTTGAAACTTCACGATCCCAATCAAACGAAAAACCTAACATTTTTAATTGTTCTGTAAATGTAGCAATATTTTTTAAAGTAAATCCTTCCGGATGATTTCCGGTATTAATTGCATATTGTTCGGCAGGTAGACCAAAAGCATCAAAGCCCATTGGATGTAATACATTATATCCTTGCATTCGCTTCATTCTTGAAACAATATCAGTAGCAGTATATCCTTCGGGATGACCAACATGCAATCCTTGCCCTGATGGATAAGGAAACATATCCAAAGCATAAAACTTAGGCTTACTAAAATCCCAGACATCAGTTTTAAAAGTTTTATTTTCCTCCCAATATTCACGCCATTTTTTTTCTATTTCTTTTGTATTCATTATTGACACTCCTTTTTTAAATAATTTCCAATTAAACTATAACTAATTAATATTAATGGTATTAAAACAAGTAATCCGACTAATAATTGTAATAAAATATTGTCTACTAAAAATGTAGCTGTAAAAGCAATAGCTATTATTAAAGAATTAGTTAAACTAATAATGTGAATAAATTTTTTAATATTTATTTTATCAACATTTAATTTATAACGGTTAATAAAATACATAACTTGATTACTAGTTTTAAACTTATCGTATTTCTTCTTTTGCAGAATAACTGTAAAAAAATAAAATAAGTAAACAATCAAAAAAGCAATAATAAAACTTATTAAGTATACCATAATATCCACTCCAAACTATTTAATATTATATTATAAAATAAGATTAAATACAAGATTTATTAAAAAAATACATTAGACTGTACTAATGTATTCTAATAATCTTAAAAATAATTTAACAAATTTTCTTTCTAATCCCTTACGTCCTAATTTTCTAATTTCAATTCTTTTTTTCTTGATTGGTAAATCACTAAAGATAATAGCATCAATTTTTTCTTTCATCAAAGTTTCTATTTGTAAGTCATCTAAAATTCCAGCAATATCATCATTAATTAAACGGGTCGGATCAAATTCGATATTTTTTCCTTTACAATTAACCGTTAACTGACCAATTGAGCGAACATTTTCAATTTCGACAATAAAATCTGGGCCAGATACATATGATTTACATTTTATTTGTTCTTTGTTTTCATATACTATCACATCGGTAGCTTTTTTAGCATTTCTAAATATCAATTTATAGTTACGATATTCTGGAACAATGCCACTTTTTCCTTCTAAAGCTCGAATAATTACCGTATAATTACTAGGCATATAATTATATTCTATTTTTGTTAATAAATAAAAACCCTTTTTATATAAACTAGATAAGCCATCATCTTCATATAATAAATATTCATTACTAATTCCTGGAAAAAAATGAATTTCCATATTTTTTGGTGGCGTCGTATCATTAATATTGTCATTATACCCTAACGGTATAATACTACCAGCTTTAGCAAATACTGGATAATTTTGATCTTTATAGAAAGTTACATAGTTATTATTACCAGGATATTTTTTACCAGTAAAGAAATCATACCAAATTCCTTCAGGCATATAAAATCTATGCACAACCCGATTCATAACAAGGTCTTTTTTCTTGGTAATAGGACAAATAAAGAATTGACTTCCAAAATAATATTCATCGCTATATAATAAGTCATCATACATTTCTGGTGCAACATAATAAATTGGTTTTATTAAAGGTATCCCATTTTTAGTATATTTATAAGCCTCACTATATAAATAAGGAATCAATTTATGTCTCAGTTCTAAATAATCTTTAACTATACCAAATGTTTTAACACTCCAACGCCATGGTTCCCTTTTATAATATTTGCCATTATCGGCTCCAAATTTAAGAATTGGCGAAAAAGTTCCTAGTTGAACATAACGAGTATATAACTCATTATCTTCAATGCCTTTAAAATAACCACCAATGTCATGACTCCACCAAGTAACACCTATATTAGTAGCACTAGCATTATATTTAGGGATTTGTTTTAAAGATTCCCAACCAACAATTGCTTTTCCAGCATATAAAACAGGATAACGATGTTGCGCAATTGTTGCATCATATCCTAAAACCATAGGTCGACGTTTATAATTTCTTTGCATATCATAAAACTGATAATGTTTAAGAAGATAGTCTTGTTCTATATTTTTGCGATCATAGCAATCTAACCAATAAAAATCAACACCTAATGCATCTAATGGATGAATATAAATTTTTAAGTATACATCAACCCATTTAGGATCTAAAACATTGTAAGGTATTACACCGTTTTCATCGGAAGCCAAATATTTTTTGGCTTGTTCATAATATTCATCAATATTATAAAAGCCTTCAGTTGGATTGATATTTAAACCAAGTCTAATTCCTTGCGAATGGAGATAGCTAATCATTTCATAAGGCGCTTTAAATAATTCTTTATTAAATGTGAAACCAGTTTTTAAATGTTCTTTACCTTTATAGGTACGAATATGCCAATCTTTATCTAATAAAACAATCGATATAGGAATTTTATACTGAACAAAATTATCGACTAATTCTTTTAAAGTTTCATCATTATATTCATTATTTCTACTCCACCAATTACCTAAAGCAAATCTAGGTATAAGCGTTGGATAGCCAGTTAAATTATAATAATCTTTTAAACACAAATCAAAATCATTTAAGTAAACAAATAAATAGATATCAATACCATCATAATTATTTTCTTTAACAGTGCCATCAGGTTCGACAATTTTTCCTTTGGAATCGTCAATTGAAACAAAGCCATCTAATGAATATAAACTTTTAGTATTTATTATTTTTCCATTTTCAATTAAAACTGGTGCACCATAGTTTTTTGCTTCAACATGGTTATAATGCCAAGTTCTATCAGTATTTAAAACTTCTACATGAAAATTTTTACTATTATTTATTTTATGACCTTTAGCATAAAACAATTTAAAATAAGATGTAGTTAATTCTAAATAGTTTTTATCTTGCTTAACTGTAAATTCTGGTTTAGAAAAATTGCGATTTCTAACTAGTTCTGTTGGCTGATCATGGAAAATACCACTTTCACGATATTCAATTCTAATTAAACGTTCACTTAAAAGTGTAAAGCGATAATTTTTTCCTTGAAAAATACATTCTGGATTAGGCATTATTTTTTCATAATCAACTTTAAAATGTTCCCCTAAATTATACATACATTCACCCCTTTATATTTCTTCTATTTTCATAAAATTAGTGTGTTTTACTTTTTTGAAAGGATAACCACCAGTAATAATAATACTATCCTTATTTTTTAAAGCTAAAACATCTTGCGCTATTTTTTTACTTTTTTCAATAATAGCATCTAAACTTTTTAAATCATCAATTAAAATTGGATAAATGCCAAAATTCAAAGCTAAAGATTTAATCGTATTAATGTTAGGACTAGGTGCGATAATAGGACAAGGTGGTCGAAAACGACTTATTTTCTTAGCTGTATAGCCACTCATTGTCGGCGTAAAAATGGCTTTACAATTTAATCTTAATGCACAACCAGTTACACTATAAGCTAAAGATCCTGTTAAATCTCTTTTTTCTGTTTTTATAGCTTGTTCTAGCATATATTCATAGTTAATGTCATTTTCAACTGTTTGAATAACTTTTTCTAATAGTTTCAAAGTTTCAATCGGATTATCTCCAACAGTTGTTTCATCAGATAACATAATTGCGTCGACTCCGTCTAAAACAGCATTAGCTATATCTGATACTTCAGCTCTGGCTGGATAATTATTGCTGATAATAGCAGATAACAAATCAGTAGTCACAATGCTAATCACACCTTTAACATTGCATTTAGATATTATTTTTTTTTGAATACTAGGAATTTTTTCTACAGGAACTTCAATGTTTAAATCTTTTCGGTCAATAATAACGCCATCGCTGACTTTGACAATATTGTCAATATCGTCTAAAGCATAATTACTTTCAATTTTAGAGATAATTTGTAAATGATCATTTCCTAAATTGATTAACAAATCATTGACTTCCAATACATCTTCAGCACTAGAGACATAAGAAAGTGATAAGAAATCTACATTTTTACGACTAGCAAATCTAATTATTTCTTTATCTTGTTCATTTAAAAATTTTCGATTAAGTTTAATGTTTGGTAAACTAAGAATTTTATTATCTTCAATTATACCTTCTTTTAATACTTGACATAATAAATAATTCTCACCTTTATCTAACACTTTAAATTCAATATTTCCATTATCAATTTTAATAATTGAATTTAAAGGTACATCATTTATTAAATCAGGATAATCGACACTAAACTTAGTACAATCACCTAAAATAGGATCTATAAACATTCTTATTTTATCGTTTTGTCTCATAATTGCTTTACCATTTAAAATATGCCCTACTTTAACAGTTGGACCTTTTATATCTAAAATAATTGCTACATAAGTATTTAAAAATTTATTTATTTCATTTATCATATCAATAATCTTTTCACCAGAATTTAAACTTGCATAACTCATATTGATTCTAAATGCATCAACACCATTCATAATTAATGACTTTATTGCATCAAAATTATCAGTAGATGGACCAATTGTGGCAATTATTTTAATTTTATTCATGCTTACCATTCCTTTATTCTTATATTAATTATAAATTATATCATAATTTTAGTCAAGAAAAAAAGAATAAACTATATTCTTTCGATCTTCATAAAATTAGTTCCTTTAAATTCAGGTTCTTTATAAAATCCACCAGTTATTAAAATAATATCAGATTCTTTTAAATGCGCAAAATCAATTGCTTTAATTTTCGCATCTTCAACAATCTTATCAATTGAATCAAAAATACTAGTAACAACTGGATAAACGGCAAAATTTAAAGCTAAAGACCTTGCTATTTTTTCATTTGGACAAGTAGCTAAAATTAAACATTTAGGTCTTAAATTACTAACTCTAGCTGCTGTTTTACCACTCATTGTAGTAGCTACAATTAATTTAGCATCCAATAAAGCTGATGTTTCGACAACATTAGAAGCAATAGCACCATCAATTGATTTTTTAATATAATCATTATTTATTTTATAATCTAAATGCTTTTCAATATTTTCACAAATATTAGCCATGCACTTGACAGTTTCAACTGGATATTTACCAACTGTAGTTTCACCAGATAACATTACGGCATCAGTTCCATTAATAACAGCATTAGCTACATCTGATACTTCAGCTCTAGTTGGACGATTGTTTTTTTTCATTGATTCTAACATTTCAGTGGCAACAATACAAAATTTGCCATGTCTTCGACAAGATTCAATTATTTTTGTTTGAAGAATTGGTAAATCTTCCATCGCTGCTTCCACACCTAAATCCCCTCTTGCTACCATAATACCATCAGCCACTTCAGCAATTTCATCTAAATTTTCAATTCCCGTTGTGCTTTCTATTTTAGCAATTATTTTCATATCTTTACGATCATGTTCTTTTAAAATTTCTTTAACTTGTAAGATATCTTCTTTAGTTGAGACAAATGATAAAGCTAAAAAATCTCCATCATGTTCACAAGCATAAATAATATCTGCTTTATCTTCTTCACTAACAAATGGCATATCTAGGTGAACACCAGGAACACTTAAACTTTTTTTATTACCCAATACTCCACCGACGATTATCTTACAAGTAATACCATCTTCTTCTTTAGAAATAACTTCAATAATCATTAATCCATTCTCTAATAAAATACGATCACCTATATTGATTGAATCAATAGCATTAGGATGATTAACAGAAAATCTTTCTTCATTACCTAAAACTTTTTCTTTAACAATTCTAATTGTTTTTCCTTCAACTAAATTTATTTGATCGTTTTCTAAAACACCATTTCTAAATTCAGGTCCTTTAGTATCATATAAGATTGCTACATTTTCACCAGTCATTTCTCTTACTTTTTTTACTGAACTTACTACTTCTTTTCTTTCATCTAAAGTGGCGTGAGAGAAATTAATTCTAGCTACGTTCATTCCGTTTTTTACCATTTCACACATAATATCAGGATTGCTACTAGCAGGTCCAATACTACAAATTATTTTAGTTTTTTTCATTTTATTCACTCCTTCAATCCGCTTAAAATTATAACACATTTTTATTAATTAGGAAAGATAAATTTGATTTACAATTATATATTATACTCATTGGTTAAAATATAAAAAAACTTACGAACTATTTAAAACCCGTGAGTTATTTTTTAATGGAGCGTTTACTAAAGGGGTTATGCACACTTTAGTAAAAAGTTCATTCGTATTTGATGTATTAATTATACCGTATATATTTTTTTATTACAACATTTTTAAGTATTTGAATTATTATCTTTAAGTTTTTTTACTAAAGATGGTCCTTGTTTATCCATGTTAGCTTGTTTTGTAAGTGTTCCATTAAAACATA
>CALVVR010000004.1 GCA_944363915.1 uncultured Bacilli bacterium
ACATCATCCTCCTAGATTAATTATACCAAATTTTGTATTTTTTAACTTATCTAGTCTTTATTATAAGAGTCTTTCTTATTTATAATTTATTGCAACTCATATGGTTGCTCAGCAGTACCTTCACCTCCAGTAAATGTTAAGGCTGAAGATCCTGACTTTAAATAAATAACGGGACGAACGCCGTATGTATTAGTTGGAGGGTTACTAAGACCACCACCATTGATGTTGACAATGAAAACGTAAGACGAACTAAATCTATTCATTGTCCAATAAACGCCTGATGCTGCATAATTTTCAATTGCATTTATATCAACAAATGTTTTGGTACTTGATTTCCCTAAATCAATATCATTACCGCTAAACATTTCTCCTACTGTTGGTAATCCAATACTAGCTGATAAACTTTCATCTCGAATATCAGTATAATTTACATCAAATGAATAATCTCCTATGTAAAATGTCTTATTTGCTGTATAACGGTAATCACTTGATATATTATTGACAAACGTATTTAGTGATGTATATATTGTATGACTTAAAGTAATTGTCGTGGTAGTGCCATATTGACTTGTCGTTGGAAGTAATCCATTTAATACTACTTTAATGCTATCATTATCTTTGCTTACTACTCTAAAGGTACATTTTTTATCATCACCACATGCACCATCGTTTCCACTATATGGTAGATTAATATATTCTCCTACTTGAATATCAGCAGTATTTATAGCCTTGTCTTCTACTTTGTAATTTGAAGTAAGAGTACCATTTCCTTCGCTAATAGTTAAATCGGAAATTTTAATAACTGCACGTACTCCTAATACACTCGTAAAAAAGTCGTTACTCAAGTAACCCAAGTCAGTGACAACACGAAAATCAGACAAATCATATCTATTTCCTAACCAAAAATAGTCTTTAATATCTAAATATGAATCAACTCCACCAGCTCTTGTATATTGTTCTACATCTAATAATCCGACCTTCCCAGTTGTTGTTATTTCATCAACATCTGTATATATTCCAACATTAAATATATTATTTACGATATTATTTTGAATACTACTATCTAAACTATTATAAAAATAATCGTTTAACCAGTCGTTTATATAACTATTTTCATATTCTTCTTGTGTATCCCAAACAACGCTTGTCGGTTGAATTGTCGTTAATGGTTGTTGTGATACTAATAACAATGTATCATTACTAGTATCTATTTCTAATACTCGCCAGTGATGACCACCGTACCATAAAAAATTATTACTTACTTGCTCATTAGTTCCTGTATAATAATAAATATTACTATTTGTTTCATCTTGGACTAATCCGGTTGTACTATCAGGATTATATTGTTCTAACAAAATTTCAATTAAATTTTTAAGACTAATTAACTCATAACTAAAAGTATTATCTTCATTTCTCGTTACTTTGACAACATCTTTATTATTAAATGTTTGATCATTATTAGGATTTAATGTATCAACATCAATATATTGTTCATTAATTAAATCTAAAACATAAATATATTCAACCGCTCCAACACTATCAAGTGTACTATAATCATCATAATTTGTTAATAAATAATCTTCAGCTGCCATATATATATTATTTAACGAATCTTTCTTTTTATTCTCTTCGCTTATCCTTATAGTATTATTAATTGCGGGAACAGCAACTAATAACATTAAAGATAAAATAACTATGACAGCAATCAACTCAATCATTGTGAAGCCGTTTTTTCTCATATTATCACCATATTAATTATAAAACATTTTTAAAATTTAATCAACATTCTTACAAAATTGTAATTAATAAAAAAAGCCAAAAATTATTTTTGACTTAATTCATATAGATATTTAGCTGTTCTAACCATTTGATTAGAATAACCCATTTCATTATCATACCAAGCTACTACTTTGACTAATTGTTTACCATCAACTTCTAAAACATCCGTTAGCAAACCATCAACTAAAGCACCACAAGATGAACCAATAATATCACTAGAAACAACTGGATCAAAAGTGAATTTCAAAGTTTCATTACAACTATTCATTAAAGCAGTATTAATTTCTTCAACAGTAACATTACGATTTAATTCTAAAGTTAAATCTACTACTGAACCAGTAGGAGTTGGCACTCTTAATGCGCTACCATCTAATCTTCCTTTTAAAGCAGGAATTACTAATCCCAAGGCGCTGGCTGCCCCTGTACTAGATGGAATAATATTCATAGCTCCAGCTCTACCACGACGAGCTTTTATCCCCTTTTTATGAGCAACATCTAAGATAACTTGGTCATTAGTATAAGCATGAACAGTTGTCATATAACCTTTTACAATACCAAATTTATCGTTGATTACCTTAGCTACTGGCGCTAAACAGTTAGTAGTACAAGAAGCTGCGGAAATAATTTGTTCAGTTCCATCTAAAGTTTCATGATTAACATTATAAACTATTGTTTTCATATCACCCTTACCTGGCGCGGAAATAATAACTCTTTTAGCTCCTGCTTCAATATGTTTATAAGCATCTTCATATTTTACAAATTTACCTGTACATTCAAATACTTGATCAATTCCTAATTCACCCCAAGGTAAATTAGCAGGATCCATTTCTTTAAATATTTTAATTTTTCTGCCATCAACAATAATGTTGTTTTCATCAAAACTAATCTCATCAACTTTGTAATTACGATGATTAGTATCATACTTTAACAAATATGCAATTTGTTCAGCATCTGTTAAATCATTAATCGCAACCACTTCAATATTAGGATCATCTTCCATAATTCTAAAAACTAATCTTCCAATTCTTCCAAATCCATTAATTGCTACTTTCATAAAATCATTCCTTTCTTTTAATGGAAGCTACTTCCACCAATAAACTCTCTTAAAACTGATGCTTTCGGAACATCATCTGAAGGTATTGGTAAGAAGTTTCTTAAAAAATTAATCAATCTAATTGCTTCTGGATATACTTCATCATCTTCATTAACCGAAAACAATAAAGGTTCAGCATAAATTTTTAAAACACCAAGTTCATATATCAATGCCGAATTAATTATCACATCAGCTTCATTTTGATAAGGAAAAACATATTTTTCTTCACCTTCTAATATATTTTTCCAAATTCTTAATGTATCGGCAGCACTTCTTCCTCGATACATATTATCACGAATAATTCGTCTTAATCTTCTTGTATCAGATGTATGAATACGGTTATGGTTATCAATATTTAATTGAGTTAGTGGACTGATATAAATTTTAAACTTATTTGTATCATCAATTGCCATTGTTAATTCTGGATTTAAAGCATGCAACCCTTCAATAATAATAATGTCATTTTCTCCTAACTGTAAAGTTTTTCCTTTATATTCTCTTTCACCAATTATAAAATTAAATTCAGGTAAAGATACTTTCTCACCATCTAACAGTTTAAGTAAATGTTTATTAAATAAAGTAGTATCAACTGCTTTAATCGTTTCAAAGTCATACTCACCATTCGGCTTTTTTGGAGTATCAACACGATTAAGAAAATAATCATCAATAGAAATACTATGAGTTTTAAATCCTCTAGCTTTTAGATAAACAGCTAACTTTCGAGCAGTTGTTGTTTTACCACTTGATGAAGGTCCTGCTAACAAAACTATTTTTACTTTGCCCATTCTATTATGAATCATATCAGCCACTTTAGCTAATTGACTATTATAATTTGCTTCAGCCAATTGAATAACATCATTATATTCACCAATTGAAATAATTTTATTCAAATCAGCAACATTTGAAATACCAACAGTCCTTCCCATATTAGTATAATCTAAAAACGCATCAAATATAAGTTTATGATGAGAATAATCTTCAGTATCTTTTGGATGATATATTGAAGGATAACTTAAAACAAAACCATTATCTTTAATATAAGTTAATTTAAATTCATCCAAAACTCCAGTACTATAAGGCATCTCACTAAAAAAATAATCATAATATTCATCTAATCTATATAAATTAATATAAGTATTGCTGATATATTTATATACTTCAACTTTATCATATTGTTTCTTCTTTTTAAAATATTGCATTGCATCTTTCCTTGAAACACTTAACTTAACAAAATTATAATCTTGTTTAACGATCTCTTTCATTTTGTTTTCGATCTGTTTGATTATATCTTTATTAATTTCACGATTAACCATCTCACAATAAACGCCTTTATCAATAGAATGCTGTATAATGACTTCAGCATCATTTCCTAAAACCTTTTTAATAGCAACAATAAGTAAAAAATGAACACCGTGTGAATAGACAGTATGTCCCAATGTTGAACTACGGTCATAAAAATCGATTTGACACTTCTTAGTTAATCTATAAGATAATTCTTCAATAACATTATCTACTTTAGCCACTAAAATAGGAAAATCATATTCATTTTGAAAACTATTGGCTATTTCTAATAAAGTTGTATTTTCTGGATATTCTCTAATAACTTTATTTTTGTATTCAACTTTTATCATCTTCTCCATTTTTATCATTCCTTTATTCTTTAATAATTATATCAAAAAAAAAATATTTTGTCATTTTTTTTAATGAATAATTTACTTAATTATTACCTATTATATTAAATAGGAGATGATTTTATGCTTATACCAACCATTATTGAAAAAACAAACAATAGTGAAAGAGCTTATGATATTTATTCAAGATTATTAAAAGATCGTATTATTATTTTAACTGGCGAAATAGATGATAACAGTGCGAATATCGTAGTAGCCCAGCTATTATATCTCGATAGCATCAATCATGATGATATTAGTTTATACATAAATAGCCCAGGCGGTAGCATTACCTCTGGGATGGCTATTTACGATACGATGAATTTTATTAAAAGTGAAGTTTCCACTATTTGTATAGGTATGGCAGCATCGATGGGAGCATTTTTATTATCGAGTGGGCAAAAGGGAAAACGTTACTGCTTACCTAATAGTGAAGTTATGATCCATCAACCTTTAGGAGGAGCTAGTGGGCAAGCAACAGAAATTAAAATAGCAGCAGAACATATTTTAAAAATCAAAGAAAAATTAAATAAAATTTTAGCTTCCAACACTAATAAAGATATCCATACAATCGAATTAGATACCGAAAGAGATAACTATCTATCAGCTCAAGAAGCTCTTGATTATGGACTTATTGATCAAATATTATAGAGAAGAATATTCTTCTCTATTTTGATGTGCTTTGATAATATTTTTCGCCTAATTCGACTAATCTTTTAGTCATTTCGCCACCAACTGTTCCATTTAAGCGGGAAGTTTGTTCAGCTCCTAAAGTAATACCTAATTCACGAGCAATCTCGTATTTTAAATTTTCTAAAGCCTGTTTAGAACCAGGAACTACTAATTTATTTGTCGATTTCATATAATCACCACCTTTACATTATTATTATGGATTAAATTTAATAATAGATGTGTGGTAAAAAAAAGTAGATAGCAAATTTGCTATCTATTTTAATTATTTAGCTTGGTAACCACCTAAGTTTTGTTGTCCCATTTGAACTAATCTCTTAGTGATTTCTCCACCTACTGAACCATTAGCACGACTTGTAGCATCTGGTCCTAAATTAACACCAAATTCACTAGCTATTTCATATTTCATTTTATCGATAGCTTGTTTTGCACCTGGTACTACTAATTTATTTGTAGATTTATTCATACATTCTCACCTCCTGTACACTTATAGCTTGTGCACAAAAGATTAAAATATAAGTGGTAAAAAATGGTTTATAACAAGTCTTCGTAACTGTTATTAAAATTAGTTATTATTTCAATATTATCAATACATTCTTTAATTAAATCTTCATAATTAAATTGTTCATATTCCAAACATTTATCTAATTTAGGATTAATTACTGGATGTTTTGGAACAAAAATCGTACAACAATCTTCAAATGGTAAAATACTCGTTTCATATGTTTCAATTTTTTTAGCGATGTCAATAATTTCTAATTTATCTAAACATGCTACTGGTCTAATTATCGGAAAATTGGTTACACTATTAATAACATTAATACTAGTTAAAGTTTGACTAGCAACTTGGCCAATACTTTCACCATTGATAACTACTTTATATTTTTTATCAATACTAGTAGCAATCCGATACATCATTCTTCTTAATATAGTAATATTATATTCACTAGGTACTTTTTTATATATTTCTTCTTGTAATTTAGTGAAAGGTACTACTAATAATCTAATATTGCCGGAATATTCATTTAAAATACCAGCTAATTTAATAACTTTATTTTTAGCTTCCAAACTAGTATGAGGAGGAGAATCAAAATATAAACAATCAATATCAATTCCTCTTTTTAAAGCTAAATAGCCGGCAACAGGCGAGTCAATACCTCCCGATAACATTAATATTCCTTTTCCTTGAATACCAACCGGATATCCACCACTACCTTTAATTTCATTTAAATAAATATAAGTTTCTTCTCTTATTTCAATATGAATAATAATGTCAGGATTATGAACATCAACCTTGCAATCAAAGTTTTTTAAAACTAAAGAACCGATTATGTTATTATAATCCATTGATTTAATTTCAAATTTTTTATTAGCTCTTTTAGTTTCTACTTTAAAAGTTTTAAATTTAATGTCTTTCAAAACGTCTAAAACGCCATTTTTGATATCTTCACTATTAGTATTGACTTGATAAGCAATTACTATTCCTTGTAAGCCAAAAACTTTTTGTAATTTTTTACTAACAATATCAATATTTTCCGTTAAAATATACATGCGATCTCTTTTTTTAATTATTTTTGCATCGGTTACTTTTTTTATATTTTCATTTAATTTATTAATAAATTGGTTTCGATTTCCTTTTTTTGTAGTCAATTCACCATATTTAATTAATATTAATTTTTGCATAATTTATCACCTTTTTAAAATTATATATTATTATATGTTTTAAAGCAAGAAAAAAAGATAAAAATTATCTTTTAGTTGGTGTAGATTTATAGTTTAAAACATATATTTTATTTTTATTTAAAATACTATCTTCAACAACTTCACAATTGTTATTAGTCATATCTCTTAACACTGTCTTTAATTTTTTATAATAACTAATTACTCTTTTAGTATATAGTGAATCTCTATCTCCATAATATCCAATCGTAAAAGAACCATTAGCACAGCTTCTAGCTAAATAAATTAACTCATTTGCATACATTCCATCAATAATTAGATGCCCATTTATTGCACTTAAACTTGGTTTAGTACAATAAGAATCTCCAACGGTTTCAATGATTTTTTCGTTTTTTCCAAACAAATATAAACCATTGATACAACTAATATTACTATCTTCTGTTACTTCGATCATTTTATCATCATCGGCTAAATAGCCTTGCTCTTTTATATACGATCCAAATATAGTTTTTCTAACTTTTAATGTTTTTAACCAATATTCAAAATCTGATTCATCAAACATCATTTTTTCTCGTATCAATAAATCAAACATCATATCTTGATATTTTTTTTCTCCTATTGATATTATTTTTTCTTCTTTTCCTTCTTCATAAGCTTTTTCTAGTAAATACCGCTTAATTAAATTTTCAGTCATTCTTGTTCTCCATTCCATAAATATTATATAACACAACAAGTTTGTAATTTTATCACACAATTAAACATATGTCAAATAAAAAAATAAATGCAATTAACACAAAAAAAAGTAGCATTATCTAAAAAGACATGCTACAAAATAAACTAATTTTATTCATAAAATTTAAGTAACTTATTATAAATTCCTGGTTCGATTTTGTTTAAACAATTAATAGTTAATTCCAATGATTTTTGATATTCACCTTTATAAAATAAAATTTCAGAATATGTTAAATTTTTATTAGTATCTTCAATTACACGATAACGATTGCCATAAACAATTGCCATTTCGGCAAACATCGCTGTTTTAAGTAATTCCTTAGTTGCTCCATATAGTTTTAAAACTAAATCTCTGGCAGTATCAACTCTCGTATTTAAAACACTAATTGTAATTGGTTTTTTTTCTAATTCATCAACAATATCTTTAATTGCACTAGAAGCTTCATTTAATTGAGTATAATAATATTGTGGAATAATTGGAAAATTATATTCACGAATTTTATTTTTTGAATCTTTTAAAATTGATTTGATTTCTTCTAATTGTTGTCGTGCTCTTAATTCATCTTCTTTCATACTGCCAAGAGCATCTAAAGAATTATCTAATCTTTCCTCAATATTATTTAGTCTTAAAGACAAGCCTTCAATTTCTTTAATTAATTTTGAATAAGCAAAAGTATTGTTACCTGTATGCTCTTTTAAAATATCATAATCATTATTTAAATTATTTAATTCATTTTTTACTTCATTTAATAAACTAATATCATTATTTGATAAATTATAAGCTTTCTTTATATCATCAATTTGACTGAATATATCATCGACCAAACCATTTATTTTATTATTTTTATTAACAAAAGCCTCATTCAATTCGTCATAAATTCGACGATCTGCCTTTTCTTTCTCAAAATCATTAAATAATGAGTCAAAATATTCTAATAGTACTTTTAATTCAAATAAATTATCTTCTAGATTTAAAACTTTAGTCCGGTCCATTATATCATTTAATTTTTTATTAGCTTCTTCTACATTATAATCGACATTCAAATAATCAAGAGGATAGCCTTCACTAACCATTTCATGATATATTGAAGTCAACTCATTAATTTTTTTAGGTATTATATTGGTAGCCATTAAAACAATCGATGGAACTTCTTCTATTACAATCTGCATATGTTTTAACATTTCATCAATCGATTTAATTATTTTAGTAACTTCAGTATATTCATTATTCTCCATCGTTATTTCAAAAGCTTCAAATCTTTTTGAAATATTTTCAAATTGTAAAATAATTGAATTAGATATTTCACCATATTCTAATTTGTTTTTATCAAATTTATCATACAATTCACGATATAACGTTTTGAATTTAATAATTATAGCTCGATTTCTTTCCTCACTTGAAGTGATTTCTTTTATTTCATCTAATAATATTTCAGCATTAGTTCTTACTTTATATATTTCCATTTCCAACTTTGCAATTTTAAAAACAGTCGATTTATAATCTTGTTGTTTTAAAGAATAATCTGCTTCTAAAATCATATCAGTAATTTTTGGAATCTGATTAGTTCTAATATCTTTAAAACGTTCTTCCCAATTATTTAAATTATTATCCAATTTATCATTTTTTAAAAACGTTTTTATTTTGGATATTTCAGAGCTAATAGGTGTACTGTCAATAACATTTTTTTCAACCTCTAGTTTATCGAGAATCGTCTTATATTTTTTATTACGATTATTTTGAAGTAAGTTCAAAACAATAACAACAATAATAACGATAAATATATATAGTCCTACAATTATTAGCATTAAATCCATATCATCACCCACTATCATTCTATCATATTTTTAAACAAATCATGACAAAATTATTATTATTAAAAAAGTTAAATAAATCCCCCAAACTAAACCAATAATAAAACTTAATAATAAAGAATCAATAAAGGCTGCCTTATTATTCTTTTTTAAAACTAAAGTTTTATCTTTTTCTATTTGCTTAGTATTTTCATTCTGTTTATTACTAATTTCCCTAGCTTTTTTTTGTTCAGTTAGTTTGGTCATTTGTTCTGGTGTTAATGAATAATTACTCATTAAAAGTTCGATTTGTTTAACTGTCAAATTATCAAGATATTGATTAATGAACAAATCAACATCCAAGTTATTTTGTCCCTTAAACAATAACAAAGTGACTGTTACTTCATCATATGGTGGACAAGTCACTTTAGAAGTGATATCAGCATCTTTTTCTTCGACGTTTTTTGTCTCTCCGACTTCTTTTATTGATACATCATCACCATTTTGTTCGATTGTCATAATTTTATCATCATTTTGATTATAAAATATTTTTTCATCACTGTTTCCTAAAATATTATCATTGCCCAATGTTGGTTGATTGTTAATTATGGTATTTTCCAAATTATTATCTAAAACGGTAGTCTCTAAAGGCACTTCTTTTTTTTCAAATTTTAATGTATCTTTAGCGATTTCCAAAGCATTCTGTATTCCATCATTAGATTGAAAAGATTGTGACTCGTCTTGTTTGTTTTCAAATTGTTCAACAAAATTACGATTATCGTGACTATCGTCTAATATTTTAACTTGACCATTTTCATCTTTAAATTTAATATAATCTTTATCACCAATCTCAAAACTTGTAATTCCTTCTAAATCTAATGGTGAAGGGGCCATTACTTCATCAAAATAACTAAGTAACTGTAAAATACTTTTGTCGACTAAATCATCTCTAAAATCAAGTTCTTTCATATTAGTAAGAAGTTCTGGATGCGTATTAATATATCTATTAACTGAAGCAATATCATCCATTAATGCTTTTTTATCTTTATATTTTCCATTTTTGATATCATTTTTTAAAGCTTGGGTAATGTAATCTATTAAAACATTTTCTACTTTTGTAGCCTCTTTTACTTCAAATTTTAAATTTAAAGATAATCCTTGAGCTTTTGTTAAATCCAGACTGATTATCTCGTCATTATTTTTTAAAATTAAAAATGAGCCATTATTTAATTTTATGAAACCGACCGTATCAAAAATATTACCTTTATATATTACTCTACTAGGTAGCATACTATCACCAATATCATTGTAACACATTTTTCGACAAATTACTATAGTTAATTTTATTGATTTTAACATAGTAAAATGTTATTATTTATATAGAGGTGAATTATGAAAAAATTAAAGTTTATATTAAAATCATTTAAATTATCAACTATTAAAACATTATTTACTGTTGCTAGAAAAGTTAAAAAACAAAGTAAAAAGAAATTTGTCATTTTTGATATATTAAAATGTTCTATTAAATATCAGGCCGCCTTTTATGACTATTTAGAATTTGAATTTTATCTATTAAATGATGAACAAAGGAAAACCTATTTAACAAACGGAAAAAACAATCAGATTGTAAGAATGTTTAACGATAAAAACTATTGGCATATTCTTGACAACAAAAATGAGTTTAATGACTATTTTAAAAAATATCTTAAAAGAGATTATTTGAATCCTCATTTTACTAAAGAACAATTAAGTAGATTTTTAAAAGGTAAAAGTAAAATAATGGCAAAACCAATCGATGGTGTTGGGGGGGAAGGAATAAAAATTATTGATGCGAAAGATAAAAATATTTATGAAGAATACAATAATTATCTTTTAGAAGAAGTAATAACTCAAAATAAAAAATTGGCTGAGTTATATGATAAATCAGTTAATTCAATTAGAATGTTTACTTTCTTTGACGGTAAAAACGCTTATTTATTACAAGCAATTTTAAAACTAGGAAACGGTGGTTATGTCGATAATTTTTCTTCAGGTGGAATGTATGCCTTCTTAAATGACAAAGGTGTAGTTATTACTCCAGCAATTGATAAAGACGACAATATCTTTGGTATTCATCCAATTAGTAAAAAGCAAATTTTAAATTTCCAAGTTCCCCAATTTGAAGAAGCTAAAAAACTAGTTTTAGAAGCAGCTAAAGAAATTCCACAAATAAAATATATCGGTTGGGATGTAGCTATTAGCGATAAAGGACCTTGTATTATTGAAGGAAATAGTTACCCAGGAGTTTTTCAAATTAAACCAAGATTTAATAAAGAAAAAATCGGAATATTACCTAAATATGAAAAAATTATGAAAATAAATTTACAATAGTTATTGACTTATATATAAAAGCATAATATAATATTGATGCATCTAAGCAGCGTTAGTATGAAATTTTTAATGTGTTTATTACCTTTAGGGGTAATCATTGTGAAAAGCTGCATAGTGATGATTAATTAAATTAAACACCCTAATAAATTGGCATATTAACCTTTTAGAGTAAAAGAAAGGAGTGAATTTTAGATGGCTAGATATACAGGAAGTACTAATCGCATATCAAGACGTTTAGGTTTTTCAACATTAGAAAATGGTAAAGAATTAGCTAAAAGACCTTATGCTCCAGGACAACACGGTAATAAAAAAGCTAAAAAATTATCAAACTATGGTGTTCAATTACAAGAAAAACAAAAACTTAGATTTATGTACGGATTAAGCGAAAAGCAATTCGAAGCAACCTTTAAGAAAGCCGGAAAAATGCAAGGTGTTCACGGCGATAATTTATTTAAATTACTAGAAAGTCGTTTAGATAATTTAGTTTACCGTTTAGGTTTTTCAACTACAAGACGTGGTGCTAGACAATTAGTAAATCATGGTCATATTACTGTTAATGGTAAAAAAGTTGATATTCCTTCATATACTTGTAAACCAGGCGATGTTATCGCAGTTAAAGATAATGCTAAAGATATGAGTATTATTAAATCTTCATTAGAAGCTTTATTAAAAAGAGTTGAATTCGTTACTTATGATGAGAATAAAATGGCTGGAACTTATGTAAGATATCCAGAAAGAAGCGAATTAAATGCTGATATCAATGAATCATTAATTATTGAATACTATAATAGATAGTCGATCGACTATCTATTTTTGTGTAAAATGATAAATTAGAAATAAAGCTCCAGTAATAACAATGACTAACAATATAAATAATAATATTTTAGTTAATATATTATTCTTCTTAATAGTTTCTTTCATTTCTTTAAAATCATCAAAATCATCACTTGAAAATTCTAAACTAGAAGTAAAAAATGATTTATCAAGATTGGCTTCAATTAATTTAGTATTTTGAACATCGTCATCTAAATCCGTTACATTCTTTACATTTTTTTCAATATCTTTAGCTAAATTAGGATCATGAATGGATTTTAAATCATCCAACAAATCTGTCGTATAACCGTTTTTACTATTATTAGAAATGGCTTCAATCATGTTCTTTAGTTCATCTTCACTTAATGAATTAGACACTTCTTTACTATCTAAACTAATGCCTTTTAAAATGTTATATTGTGTATTAGCAAATCTAGTTGTTTTTTCTTGCCTTTCACTTTTCGCTTTATCTAAAACATCTCGAATATCATAACTTTTTTCTTCTTCTTCCTCTTCGACAACTGGCAAAATGGTTTCTTTTTTAACAGGTTTTGGTTTATTAATATTATTTGTTCCATTAATTAATTCTCTTATTTTATCAATATCAATTTTCTCATTTTTCTCAATCACTGAAATACTTTCAACATTAGAATATTCTGCTTCGTCATAAATAGTACGGTATAATTCTTTATTTTTGTTAATTCGTGACTTATTCTCACTAGGACTATAATATTTTTCCATTCTACTTGGCATATCATCACCGTACCTTTCTATCAATATAATATCATATTTGACAAAATATTTAAAGAGATTACTTGCATTTTTGAACATATTTTTTTATAATATTACGTGGAGGTATAATATGAAAGTTGAAATTATCAAAGAAAATTGTATTGGTTGTGGACAATGTGAAGCAACTTGTAGTGAAGTATTTAAAATTGGTGATGATGGCATTGCTACAGTTATCAACAATAAAATTACAAAAGAATTAGAAGAAGATGTAAATGATGCAGCTGATGGTTGCCCAACTAGTGCTATAAACGTTGAAAACGCTTAAATTTTAAGCGTTTTTATTATCTAAACTATATAATTTTTTAACTTCCTTGATCGTTAAATGACGATATTCTCCTGGTTTTAAACCAGTTAAATCTAAAAAAGCAATTTTTTCTCTTTTTAATTTAATAACTTCATGACCAATAGCTAAAAACATATTTTTAACTTGATGATTTTTACCTTCGTGAATTGTTATCATAACTAAAGAATTGTTATTTTTTTTATCTATTTTTTTAACTTTAACTTTACAAGGAGCTGTTTTAAAATTATCAATTATAACTCCTTTTTCTAATTTTTTTATTTCTAAACCTGATAAAATACCTTTAACTTTAGCTATATAAACCTTATCAATGTTATTTTTGGGGTGAATTAAAAGATTAGTTAATTCTCCATCGTTAGTTAAAAGTAATACTCCTGTAGTATCATAATCTAATCTCCCAACTGGATATAATCTCTTATCAGTATCAATTAAATCTAAAACTGTTTTTCTCTTTTTATCGTCACTAGTAGTAGTTACAACACCTCTTGGTTTATATAATAAAATATATTCTTTATCTTCTTTAGTCAAAGATTTTCCTTCGACTGTGATTGTATCATTCCCACTTACTTTAGTACCTAATTCCGTTACTAAAACATTATTTACTTTTACTTTCCCTTGAATAATTAATTCTTCCGCTTTTCTTCTTGAACAATAACCACTATTAGCTATTACTTTTTGTAATCTTTCCACATCAATCACCTTTTATAAATTATATATGATATAACCTATAAAATCAAGCAATAAAGCTAACAAATAAAATACTTATTGTAATACTCACTAAATCAGCTAATAAGCCAGCCCACAAAGAATATCGTATTTTTTTTATCCCCACACTACCAAAATATAAAGTTAAGATATAAAAAGTTGTATCAGTTGTTCCTTGAATATAAGAAGCAAGTGTTCCAATAAAACCATCTGGACCAAATGATTCATAAATTGTCGTTAAAATGGCTAAAGAAGAAGTTCCCGATATTGGTCGCATGATAATTAAAGGAATTATTTCATTGGGAATAAAAGAAATAAAACCAAATAAATTAGAAACTATATTGCTTTTAGTTAGAATATTAACTGCAAAAATCATAGCTAATAAACAAGGAAAAAGTTTTAAAATCATATCAAAACTTTCTTTAGCTCCCTCAATAAAAGTATCGTAAACTGGTACTTTTTTAATAATAGCATATATAATAACAAACAGCACAACGATAGGAATAATTAAACTAGATATCATGATAACCTCGCTAAAATACGGTCGATTATAAGTCCTATGAATGTACTAGTAAAAGTAATTATAATGCAAGGAAAAACAATAATAGTAGGATCTACACTTCCATACATCATTCTTAAAGAAATAATTGTTGTAGGAATTATTGTTACCCCACTAGTATTTAAAACTAAAAAAGTAATCATCGATCGACTAGCCGTATCTTTTTTAGTATTTAATTCTTGTAAAGATTGCATCGCTTTCAAACCGAAAGGTGTTGCTGCATTACCAAGTCCAAACATATTAGCAATTATATTAGAACTTATATAACTTAAAGATTGATGTCCTTTAGGTATTTCCGGAAAAATAAATTTTAAAATTCCCGATAATTTTAAAGATAACTTTTTAAGTAGACCAGATACTTCCGCTATTTTAGCTATACCTAGCCATAAAGCCATAACAGGAAATATCTTAAAAGTCATATCTAAAGCAGTTTTACAACTATTTAATATTTCATTATTTATAACATCGACACTATCGGTAAAAAGGCAAAAAACAATTCCAATAATGATGAAAAAACCCCATATTTTATTTACCATAAATTATTAAACCACGCTTTCAATTTATCCCAAAAACTTAAAGTTTGTTGTTTTTCCACATATATTTTTTCTTCATGAACTTTTTGACTATTAATTAAGACTTCAACTATTCCTACTTCGTCATTATTGTTATAATTTTTCTTTTTTTCTAATTTAAAATTTAATAAAATACTATTTTGTTCATTATTGTTTAAAGAATAATTAAAATCATTATTGATATATAATTTATCAGTATAATAGTTTTCATCAATTATTTCAATTTCACCTTTTTTTAAAATGTTATAATTAGTGTAGTTATCAAAAGCTTCTTCAAATAAATTAATGTGATCTAAAAAGTCATTACCGTCATTTAAAGTAACTACTACTAAATTGACATTATCTTTAGAAGCAGTTGTAACTAATGTTCTTTTAGCTATATCAGTGAATCCTGTTTTGCCTCCAGTTACATAATTATGACTATGTAATAATTTATGTTTATTTATCCACGAATAATAATTCATATTTGTTTTTAAAGTATATTTTTTAGTACTAACAATTTTACGATAATTTTCGTTTTGCATAGCATAACTAGTAAGTAAAGCCATATCGTATGCTGTGGATAAATTACCCCCATCTTCATCTAAACCATGAGGATTATTAAAAGTTGTGTTTTTCATCCCGATTTCCACAGCTTTTTCATTCATCATTTTAACAAAATTATCAACATTGCCACCGACATAGTTAGCAATCGCTAAAGCTGCATCATTACCACTTCTTAACATTAATCCATATAATAAAGCTTCTAAAGTTAACTCTTCACCTTGTTTAATATAAATACCTGATCCATAAGCTTTAGTTATTTCTTCACCAATCGTTACAGTACTACTTATATCAGCATTTTCAATTGCTACTATTGCTGTCATTATTTTAGAAATGGAAGCAACACTTCTAACATCATGCATATTTTCACCATAAATAACATTTAAACTATCCATATCCATTAAAACAACACTAGAAGCACTACTACTATAAGCTTTAATATTTATTGGTATTAATAATAGTAAAATTAATACTAGTTTTTTCACACTATCACCTATAAAATAGTATGAAAAAAAGTCTAAATATAGACTTAATTCAAATTCAACTTATATTTCTTTTTTCCATAAACCATGTAAATTACAATAAGCATAAATAGTACAATTTTCTTCATAGTCAAAAATAGCTTTTGGTTCATCTGTTGGCGTTAAATTTACTCTCGTAATTTTATTATCTTTAACTAAAGCAATCCACATAATATAGTGTTCTTCAGTCATTGGATGAAGAACTTCACCAACTGTAACTTCTATTTTGCCATTATTAACTTTGCAACTTGGAACATGTTTTTCTAAACTAGCATCTTTAGTATTAGCTTCTAATAATTCCATATTTTTTCCACAGCATTTAATATTTTTCTCATTTCCATCAATTAATTCAATTACATTTCCACAAATTGGACATACATAAAAATTCATAATTACCTCCGTTTTTTCTACTTCTTTATTGTTTTCTTAAGTTCTGTTTCTTTTCTATGTAATTCTTTTTGAGCAAGTTTTAAATCTAATTTAGTTTTAATAAAATCAATATTAATGTTACTGATAGCAGCTTTAACTTTAGGGAATGCCTTCATTAAACGTCTAGTCCAAACTGATTTACTAAGTAAGACTTCCTTAACTTTTTTAGTTATTTCCTCAGTATTGTCTTTTTTCAAAAAGCAAATAGCAGTATTTTTAAAGTTGCTAATTATTCTAAGTGACAAAATTACATCTAAAATAAAGATTACAGCAATCACAATAGCTATTATATCTAAAACTTGTTGATTAACCAAACTAAATAAAAATTCAAAGCAAGGATTTACTATATAAATAGCAAAACAACCTAACAAACCAAAAGGAACTAAAGTTTCTAAACAAATTCTTCCATTTATATTAAAGCGAAAATGTGAATAATCCCACCATCTAGCCTTAAATAATTTTTCCATTAAATAACTAGTAAAATATTCTAAGATAGCAAATAAAAACATCGACATCACAAATAGAATTATTACACTATCTTTGTGGCTAGTTAAAGTAATGGTTGCAATTACTCCACCAACACCATATATCGGACAATAAGGGCCTATTAAAAAACCTCTATTGACTAATTTTCCATTGTTTACAAACTCAAAAACGACTTCAATTAGCCATCCTATAAATGAGTAGCAAACAAATAATAAAAAAATCTCACTTAGATTCATAAAACTTACCTCGTTCAAACATTATAACATAAAAAAAGAAATTTGCAAAATTTAGCACTCACACTTGACAAGTGCTAATAATAGTGCTATAATTACTACGTTGATTAGATATTCAACGCATAAAAAGGAGGGATAGAACATGAATCCATACCAAGAAAATTTGGAAAATGTCTTGGAAAAATATGGCCGAGACATTACACAAGCAGTAAAAGATAACAAGATCGACCCAGTTATTGGTCGAGATGATGAAATAAGAAGTATAACTAGAATTTTATCTAGAAAAACTAAAAATAATCCCGTTTTAATCGGTGAACCTGGTGTTGGTAAAACAGCTATTGTCGAAGGATTAGCAACCCGTATTTTTAAAGGTGATGTTCCAAATTCTTTAAAAAATAAACGAATTTGGGAACTTGATATGGGAGCTTTAATTGCTGGTGCTAAATACCGTGGTGAATTTGAGGAAAGATTAAAAGCTGTCTTAAAAGAAATTAAAGATTCCAACGGTGAAATTATTATGTTTATCGATGAAATTCATATGATAGTCGGTGCTGGTGCCCTAGAAGGTGCTATGGATGCTGGTAATATGTTAAAACCAATGCTTGCTCGTGGCGAAATTCATTGTATCGGTGCTACTACTTTAAATGAATATCGTAAATATATCGAAAAAGATGGTGCCTTAGAGCGAAGATTCCAAAAAATCTTAGTTAATCCACCAACCGTTATGGACACGATTACAATATTACGTGGTTTAAAACCAAAACTAGAAGTCTACCACGGTGTTAATATTAAAGATAAAGCTTTAATCGCTGCTGCTACTTTATCAGATCGTTATATTACAGATAGGTTTTTACCAGATAAAGCTATTGACTTAATCGACGAAGCCTGTGCTACAATTAAAGTACAAATGGAATCTGTTCCAACTGAACTTGATACTTTAACAAGACATATCATGCAATTACAAATTGAAAAAGAAGCTTTAAAGAAAGAAAAAGATGAATTATCTAAACATCGTAAAGAAGAAATCGATAATAAGATTGCTGAATTAAAGGTTAAAGAAGATGCTTTAAGAAAAAGTTGGGAAGAAGAAAAGAATATCAATACTTTAATTAGTAAGAAAAAGGAAGAAATTGATAATACACAACATCAATTAGAAAAAGCTGAAAACGAATATGATTTGGAAACAGCTGCTAAATTACGTCATGGTGTCTTACCAAAACTAGAAAAAGAATTAGCTGAATTAAACAGTAAAAATAAATCTGAAATTTTAAGTGATACTGTCGATGACAATGATATTGCTAAAATAATTTCTAAATGGACTAATATTCCAATTAGTAAATTAGTCGATAGTGAAAAAGACAAATTACTAAAATTAAATGATAACATGAAGAAAAGAGTTAAAGGTCAAGATGAAGCTATCAAATTAGTTAGTGAAGCTATCATCCGTGCTCGTGCCGGTATTAAAGACCCTAATAAACCAATTGGTTCATTTATCTTTTTAGGACCTACTGGTGTTGGTAAAACTGAAGTAGCTAGAACTTTAGCTTATGAATTATTCGATGATGAACGTCATATGATCAGAATTGATATGAGTGAATATATGGAAAGTCATTCTGTTGCTCGTTTAATTGGTTCGCCTCCAGGATATGTCGGATATGATGATGGTGGACAATTAACTGAAGCAGTCAGAAGAAACCCATATAGTATTGTCTTATTTGATGAAATTGAAAAAGCTCATAAAGATGTATTTAATATTCTATTACAAATATTAGATGATGGTCGTATCACTGACTCACAAGGAAGAACAGTCGACTTTAAAAATACCATTATTATCATGACATCTAACTTAGGTAGTGAATATATCCTAGACAACTTAGATAATGCTCATGAATTAGTTATGGATGAATTAAGAAGAACATTTAAACCAGAGTTTATCAATCGTATCGATGAGATTATTGTCTTTAAGTCATTAACTAAAGATGTTATCTATGAAATATTAGATAAAATTATTCACGATATTGAAAAAAGATTATCTGATAAACAGTTACATATTGTTTTAACTGATAAAGCTAAAACTTATATTGTGGAAAACTCATACGATGAAAGATATGGTGCAAGACCAATTAAAAGATTTGTTACTAAAACTGTGGAAAATTTAATTGCCAATGAAATTATCAACAATGATGTTAAATTTGGTTCAACTATAACTATCGATGTTAATGATGATTTATATATCCAAAAAATAGATTAAGATTTTAAATCCTAATCTATTTTTTTATGTAATCTAAAGCTTTAATAATTGCAAGTTTCCCATAAGGATACATTAACGTTCCTTGTAAATAAGCAATATAAGGCTCTCTTATCGGACCATCGCAGGATAATTCAATTGAAGATCCTTGCGTAAATGTTCCAGCTGCCATAACAACTTTATCTTGATATCCCGGCATATCCCAAGGAATTGGTAAAACATAAGAATCAATTGGGGAAGCTGATTGAATACCTTGACAAAATTTAACTAATTTTTCTTCACTTCCAAAGACAATGTTTTGGACAATATCAGCTCTTATATCATCATATTTAGGTTCAACTTGAAAACCTTCATGCTCCAAAACTCGGCTAGCTAATATAGCTGTTTTTAAACTACTAGCCACAACACTAGGAGCAAAATACAACCCTTGTAATAAAGATTTATTAACTCCTAAAGTAGGTCCTACTTCTTTACCTTCGCCTGGCAAAGTAAGACGTTCGGCCACTAATTTAATCAAATTTTTTTTACCAACGACATAAGCTCCATTAGAAGCTATGCCGCCACCTAAATTTTTAATCAATGAACCAACTGCTATATCAGCTCCTATTTCGATTGGCTCTTTAGTTGATACAAATTCGCAATAACAGTTATCAATCATAATTATTACTTCTTTATCAATATTTCTAATAAATTTGATTACTTCTTCTAATTTTTCTATTGTGATACTTTTTCTTGTTGAATAACCTTTCGATCTTTGAATTTCAACTACTTTAATTTTTTTATTTTTTAAAACTTTTTCTATTTTTTTATAATCAAAATCATTATCAATTAAATCAATTTGTTCATAGCTAATATTAAAGGCTTTTAAAGAGCTAGGATTGTCAACTATACCGATTACTTCATCTAAAGTATCATAAGGTTTTCCCGTAATACTTAATAAAATGTCGCCTGGCCTTAATAAAGCAAACAAAGTAACTGTTAAAGCATGGCTTCCTGAGATAAATTGATTTCTAACTAAAGCATCTTCCGCCTTGAAAACATTGGCAAAAACCTTTTCTATTACTTCTCTACCCTCATCATTATAGCCGTATCCTGTCGTTGAATTAAAATGTGTTTCTGATACACTATTAGTTTGAAAAGCTTGCAAAACTTTTTCACTATTATAAAAACATATATCATCGACTATTTTAAACTGTTCTAAACAATCTTGTTCTAATTTATCGATTAGTTCTTTCATCTTCTTAAACCTCCGTCTACTCTAATAATCGAACCATTTATATAACTTGCTTCTTTAGTTGTTAAAAAATAAACTACATTAGCAATTTCTTCTGGCTCAGCAAATCTATTTAATAATATTTTTGATGCTTCTTTTTCTTTAAATTCTTGATCCATATTTTTATTCATCTCAGTATTAATCCAACCACAAGCAATGGCATTAACATTAAGAACTGGAGCATATATATTAGCAAAATTTAAAGTTAGTGAATTAAGTCCTGCTTTAGATGCATCATAATCCAAGCTTTCTTTATAATAAGTATCAATCGCATTAGTCGATGAAATATTAATTATTTTGCCATATCCTTGATTAAACATAAATTGTCCGATATATTTGCTAGTTAAAAAAGGGCCAATTAAATTTGTATCTAAAATTCTTTTAAAATTATCCACAGTCTTATCTTCCAAAGTAGTATCGATAGCAATTCCTGCATTGTTAATTAACACATCGATTGACTCGAATCTAGATTTAACATTATCTAGCAATTTTATTACCTCTTGTTCATCAGATACGTCACTTTTAACAATCATTACTTCACTATTAAATTGTTCCAATTCTTTTTTTGTTTGTAATGCACTAGCATCATCGTGTAAATATGTAAGAATTAAGTTATAGTTATGTAAAGCAAAAACTTTAGCAATCGCTTTACCTAATCCTTTAGTACCACCAGTTATTATTACGGTCTTCATAAATCCACCTCGCATTTAATTATATAATAAAATCCTATATTTTCATAGGATTTATTTATATTTTATTATAATTTCAATTATTTCGTTTCCATATTTTTGAACTTTAAAATCACCTATACCATTTATTTGACTTAATTGTTCTAAATTGGCTGGCTTTTTAGAAACTAACTCATCTAATGTTAAATCGTTAAAAATTATATAAGCTTGCACTCCTTCAATAACAGATTTTAAACGTCGCCATTCGCGAAGTTCATTTTTTAATTCTTCGTTATTTTTTTCTATTTCTAAATCGTTATATTTTAAGAAGATATCACAAATATTTTTAACTTGTTCCTCGCCTCGTATTCGATGCCTCTTACCTTCTTTTTTATTTAAAAATTCTATTAATTTATCGTTCCTTACGATCTTTTCGCGATAATTTGTCTCACTCTTTTTAAAATTTATATAAGCGTCATCGTTAGTGAGAACTACAAAAGAATCATATTTAATTTTAAGCTTTTCTTTTTTTAATATTTTATCGATAATATTTTCATGTTGTTTTGATTGAGTAATTGGATTTTTAATTCCTTTTTTATATTTACCAATTCGCCTAGTCAGAGTCCCATCTTTTTCAATATCAAGATTACCATATAGATTTTTGGATTCTAATAAATAAACACTTCTTTTAGTTACTATAATAAAATCTATTTGAGCTTTTAAATCATCACAAGACAGTTGTAAATCATGCATTATATACATGGGAATATTAGAATTAAGTAAATTATAAAGTACTCGCTGTTCCCCAAGTATTCCACTTTTTAATTTAATAATTTTTGTTTTATTTAATTCCTCATTTAATTGTAATTTTTCTAAATATCTATTATTACTATCACCCTCAAAATATTTTTTAGGTGACTTTAAAGTGCCTCCTAAATCTAAATCAATAATTATTCTAATAAGCAAATATATAATTATTATTATAACAATCGTTAATATTATCCACCAATATTCTTTTATAAACGAATAAACCATTCCTATAACAAACAAAACAAATAAACCAATTAACTCATCACCATCATTATTATACCTATTATACCTTCTTCTAGCCATTAAGCTTACTCCTCTACATAAAAATTTACTACCCTATTTTTATTATAACACAAAAAATAACTGCTAACAAATGTTAACAGTTATTTTGCTTTTATTTCTTCAATATATTTATTTACTTTACTTGCCCACGTTTTACTAGCTGCATATTTATGGTTCATCTCTTCTGGAGTAGTTAAACCCTTACTAATGTAATTACGCGCTAAATTATCAATAAATCCTTTAATTCCTTCATCTAAAGTTTCATAAGAACGATAGTTACCACCATTACAAGAAGGACTGCCGACCTGTCCACCAACATTATTACATTGTTTAACAAGACGACTACATTCCCATTTGCAACCAGTCTCATGTAATGATATGGCAACAGCCAAATATGGATCAACACCTTTTTCTAATGAATAAGTAACAAATAATTCTCCTTTACCTTCTAAATCAGAATTTAAAGATTTATTAATTTTAGCTATTAATTCTTCTTCTGTTAAACCATCGAATACGATGGGGTCTTCCTCTATTTCTTCTTCAACAACAGTTGCTTCAGCTAATAAAGGTGTAGGCTCTAATTCAGTTGTTTTTCCATTAGGAATAAATATTAAAGTACCTGTCAATAAGACTCCTAATAAAACACACAGCTTTGTTTTCAAAAAATTTCACCTCTTCAAAAAATTTGGGAAAACATATACAATGTTACCATATTTTTTTAAATCGGTCAAATTGAGAGACTTGATTCAACTTTTACAATCTACTTTAAAATAATTCTTTCACAATTAAATCTTCCGAGCGTAAATTATTATTCTTACCCAATAATAAATTTTCATAAAACTTAATTAAATAATTTTTATCTTCTTTTATATTTAAATAATTATTAAAGTAATTACTTCTTACTAATGCATTTCTAAAATATACAGATTTATCTTTAAATAATGAATTATCCACAGTATATCCTAAACTAATTAAATATTTTTCTATAAATACTGCTGTTGTCCTAGTATTACCTTCTCTAAAAGGGTGTACTTGCCATATATTAGAAGAAAAATCGGTAATATTTTTAATAACTTCTACAACAGATATATCTTTATAATTTTTATCTTTTTCTAGATTAATATCATATTCTAATGATTCTACTAATGTTTTGCAATCACCATAAGCAACTGAATCATTATTTAATATTTTTTCATTTTTAGAAAAATCTATTTTCCTAAATTCACCTGCAAATTCATAGACATCTTGAAATAGATATTTATGAATATATTTTAAATAGTTGACAGATAATTCAAAATTATTTTCTTTCAATAATTCAACAATTCTCATTGATACGAAATCGCATTCTAATTCATTATGATTAATATTGTTTTGTTTTTTCTTTTCAACATAATATTCTTTCAAATAACTTTCCACTTCTTCAATAGATAAATTATCATTAATATTTTCTGCTGAAAGTTTTTTTAAATATTGTGAAGGTTTTAAATTGTCCACTTCTTGCAAACCAATTGCCATATCCCATTGTGTTTTTTTTATATAATTTTTACTTTTATATTCTTCTTGATATTCATTGATGCTTGAATCCAACATTTCTTCAAACATAAACAAAACCTCCTCATACTTATTATTGTTTTAAAAAAATCGACTCCTAAGAATCGATTTCTATCTTGAAGTCTTTCGACTTTTTAACCAATCTGGGGCGCAATAAGGGATTCGAACCCTTGCATAACGGAACCACAATCCGCCGTGTTAACCCCTTCACCAATTGCGCCAAATATCAACTAATCAAGTTGACATATACAATTCTAACAAATTTCAACCACTTTTGCAAGTATTTTTACCTATTTTATTAAAATATAGTCTATTTACCCATACATAATGCCTAAAAAAACATAAGATAAAACTGAAATAAAGGAGGAAAATATGTATAATTACTATAATTACCCTCAAAATATTAATTTTGAAGGAGAGAATTTAAGAAATATGAATTATCAAAACGATAATTTATATAATCCATACCAAGGACTAATTAGGGGAAATATGTTTAAAAATCTTTATCAACCATATAAAAATGAAAAACCATATGAAATTAAACCAATGAATGAACAAGCTAAAATGCTTACTGATTTAGATTCTTTAGAATTTGCTATGGTCGACCTTAGTTTATATCTCGATGTTAATCCTGATGATAGAAGAGCTATCGAACTATACAATAAATACCGTTTAGAAAACGAAGAATTATTAAAACTATACCAAGATCGATTTGGACCAATTTTACTAAATAGTGATGCATTAAATAACATGCCATGGATGTGGGATAATCGCCCTTGGCCATGGGAAAATTAAAGGAGGAATTAATTATGTGGAAATACGTAAAAAAATTAGAATATCCTATTAATATTACTAAAAAAGATTTAAAACTTGCTAAAAGTATGATGGCGCAATATGGAGGACCCGATTCAGAACTAGGAGCTTCATTAAGATATTTAAATCAAAGATATACCATGCCTGATGAAAAAGGATTTGCCTTATTAACCGATATTGGTACTGAAGAGATGGCTCATTGGGAAATGATTGCTACGATGATTCAACAATTAATGAAAGGAGCAACAATTGAAGAATTAAAAGCAAATGGTTTAAGTGGTTATTATACGCAACATGACCACGCTAATTTTCCAATTGATGCAAGTGGTGTTCCATTCACAACCGCTTACATTGAGGCAACTGGTGACTATCGTGCTGACTTAGAAAGTGATATGGCAGCTGAACAAAGAGCTAGAGTAACTTATGAAAAATTAATTAATCAAACTAACGATCCTGATGTTATTGCCCCACTTACCTTTTTAAGACAAAGAGAAGTAGTTCATTATAACCGTTTCAAAGAATTAAGAGATTATTATTTAAATAAATTTAAAGGTTAAAAATATGAAAAAAGTATTGTTAATATACGGTGGTGTATCACCAGAACACAATGTATCATGCAATTCTGCTAAAGCGATTATCGAAAATATTGATACTACGAAGTTTCAATTAGATTGTGTTTATATAACACCAAATAACATTTGGCTAAATAACAACAAAAAAATTGCCAATATTATTGAATTTATAAAGAAATATGACGTTATTTTCCCAATTATTCATGGAACAGATGGTGAAGATGGAAAACTACAAGGCCTACTAGACTTATTTAATATAAAATATGTTGGAACCAAACAGGGATCTAGTTATATTTGTATGGATAAACAAAGAACTAAACAAATATTAAACTACTATAATATTCCCCAAGTTCCTTATCAAATATACCAAAAAGGTAAAAAACTAGCTATCCCATTTCCTGTTATTATTAAGCCTGCCAATGGTGGATCATCAATTGGAATTAAAATTGCCAATAATAAAAGCGAATATCAAAAAGCGATTAAGAATGCTTTAAAATACGACAAAAAGGTAATAATCGAACAATATATTAATGCTCAAGAATTAGAATGCGCTGTTTTGGAAGATAAAAAATTAATAATTTCAGAAGTAGGTGAAATTATTACTAAAGATGGTTTTTACGATTATGATACTAAATATCAAAACAATACAGCTGAAACTAATATTATTGCTAATATACCAGACAACATAAAAAAACAAATAAAAAAATACGCCAAAACAATTTTTGAAGTATTAGAATTAAAAGGATTAGCGCGAATCGACTTTTTCTATGATAAAGATTACAAAAAAATTTATTTAAACGAAATCAATACCTTACCAGGTTTCACACCTATTAGTATGTATCCAAAATTAATTATGAATGAAAACATAAGTTACAAAGACTTAATAACAAAATTAATTGAAAATGCATAAAAAGTACCTAATTAGGGTACTCTTTTTGTTTAATTTTCTCAAAAACAATATTTTCTTCATCATAATAAGGATTTAATTTTTTTAAAATATCAACATCACCAACTTCTTTATAATCTAATCTACGATAAATAAGATCATCAGCAAATATGTTATCATTAGTTTCGATAAAAAATTCTACTAAACTCATTGCAAATTCATCATTTCTCATAAAAGCATAATACAAATAATTATAACAGCTATCACAACTATCAAATAAATTTAACAATCGCTCATATTTCTCATTTGAACAATGATCTTTTTTTATAAAAACAGTTAACGTTTCGTAAATATTAGAAAAAATGTAACTATAAAAATTATTGACTTTAGCTTTATCATAATCAAAGTACTCGATAACTCTTTCACGCAATAAATCCATAACTTGACCATTATCTACATCAGAATAACTGGTTTCACAATCTTCAAAATCAATTGATAATTGTGCTTTTATCTCTTCTAAAGCACTATCATACAAATCAATAAATTCTTGAATGTATCTTTCAGAAATTAACATATTTTCTGGTTTAAGATAATTAGAAAAATTAAGAATTTCAAATGGATTTATTTTTAAAATAGAATGTAGCTTATTATTATTTAATAAATTTTCTAAACAACTATTTTTAAAAATGTAATTCTTACCAGAAAAAACATAATAATCCTCTATATAACTAAAAATAACAGGATTTTCTTTAAAATTATAAAACATATCAAAAATATTAGAAGGAGTTAAATTTTCCAATTCTTGAACTATTTCATAATTAAATTCTGAATTAATATTACGATCATACTGATATAAAGATAAATAATAACTGCTACTTATAATAATTAACATCATTATTTTTTTACAAAGAATTTTATTGTCCCTGAGTTCAAAATCAAAATTTTGAAAAATTGCTTCCTCAAAACGACTATTGTCGGTTGTCAAAATTTTAAGTGTTTCCGCAAGTAAATCTGTTTCATTATCACCATAAACATTAGCAATGTTATAACTAGCTAAATAAAGAGCATCACTGCAAATATCATAAATTGTTTTAAATTTTTCCATTCCCCCAAAACCTCCTACTTAAATATATTATTTAAAATATAATTAAAACTAATTTTTATATCTGGAAAGATTTCAATATCATTTAATTCTTCAAAAGAAAACCAGGCACAACGATCAATTTCATCATCTTCAATTACATCATCTTGATTTAAAGGGACGCCAACATAAGTAATATCAATATGCAATGAACCATCCTTGCCACGATTTTTTTGAATTCCTAAAGGTCTTATAAAATCATCTTCTCTTGGAAATCTTTCACCAATTAGTTTAACTCTAACACCTGTTTCTTCATAAGTTTCACGCAAAGCAGTTTCTTCCGGCAATTCATCATTTTCAATATGACCTCCTGGTTGAACCCAACGATTAAATTTTCGATGATGACATAATAAAATCTTTTTATTAACTGGATCAACCACAAAAACTGACGCACAAAATTCTCTTTTCACCTGACAACACCCAACTTAATTATAACATATTTTTTTTAAATTGTACAAAATATAATTGGCAACTATTGGCGCACATAAATTATTACGTCACGTAAGTTTTATTCTTATATTTGTGCTATTTTATTAATGATAACGGAGGGTAGTATGTATTTCAAAAGGTTAAAAGATTTAAGAGTAGATAATGACTATCTACAAAAAGATATCGCTAAATTGTTAGGTATAACACAGCAGTATTATTCAAGATATGAATTAGGTCATTATACGATTCCTTTAGAACACGTTATGAAACTAGCCAAATTTTATAATGTAAGTATTGATTATATTGTTGGTTTAACTGATGAAAAAGGCACAAAAACACGAAAGAAATAATTCGTGTTTTTTTATTTATCAATTAAATGAATATTATCTAATAAAACTCCAGTTCCCTCAACTACACAAGTTAAAGGACTTTCAGCAACAAAAACAGGCACTTTTAACTCATGAGCCAACAAAAGATCAAATCCATCAATCAAAGCTCCACCACCAGTAACAACAATACCCTTATCAATAATATCAGCAGCTAATTCTGGAGGTGTTTGTTCTAAGACGTTTTTTGCCGTATGAACAATGATATAGACACTTTCTCTTAAAGCTTCTTCTACCTCATCAGAACATATTGTAATTGAATGAGGTAAACCAGTAACTAAGTCTCTTCCTCTTACTTCCATTTTATCATTCTTATTACCACTATAAACTGTTCCAATGCTTATTTTGATTTCCTCAGCAGTTCTATCTCCAATTAATAATTTGTATTTATCTTTAATATACTTCATTATATCACTATCAAAAACATTACCAGCTATTTTAATAGAAGAACTAGTAACAATTCCTCCGAGTGATAAAACAGCAATATCAGTAGTCCCCCCACCAATGTCAATAACCATATTACCACTTGGTTTAGAAATATCCATTCCAGCACCAATAGCAGCAACCTTAGGCTCTTCTTCAATAAATACTTTTTTAGCACCTGTTCTCTCTGCCGCTTCTTTAATAGCATTTTTTTCAACTTGGGTAATATTAGATGGACAACATATTAAAATTCTTGGCCTAGACAAAAAACTTTTGCCATTAATTTTTCTGATAAAATGATTCAACATTACCTCAGTTATTTCAAAATCAGCAATCACACCATCTTTCATTGGACGAATTGCTACTACTGATCCAGGAGTACGTCCTAGCATTTCTC
Source organism: uncultured Bacilli bacterium (assembly GCA_944363915.1). Taxonomy (GTDB): domain Bacteria; phylum Bacillota_I; class Bacilli_A; order RF39; family UBA660; genus Faecisoma. The sequence goes on from CALVVR010000004.1 coordinate 29,639, forward strand.
GTGCTTCACTACCAACTGCTAAAGGTTTTTTAGTCTCTGCATCCATCGCTACAACTGATGGTTCATTTAAAACAATTCCTTGACCCTTAACATATATAAGTACATTTGCAGTTCCTAAATCTATTCCGATATCCTTTGCAAACATTTTATCACTCTCATTTCTTAAAATATTATACCATATTTTCTACCTTTTTTTTACATTAATTACTTAAATATTTTCGCTTCGTCGACTCGCCACCTCTTATGTGTCTAATGTCTGTATGATACTTTAAAATCTTATCAACTTCCAAATAATTAATATAATTTATATCTTTTAAACGCTCATGTAAATCCTTATGAACAGTGCTTTTACTAACATTAAATATCTTAGCTATTTCCCTTACTGTACTATTAGTTTTAATAATATATTTAGTTTCTTCTAAAACTCTGTTAATGATATTTTTGTTCATGCAACACCTCTTAATTAAATATATATATTAAATTAATAAATATACCTAAAAAAGAGTATTAAAACTCTTATAACTCATTTAATTGCTTATCATAATACTCTTCGGGATTAACATTTGTACCATTATGAATTAATTCAAAATGCAAATGATTACCTAAATCAAGAGATATATTAGCTTCTCCTGTTTTGCCAATAATTTGTCCCTGTAACACAGTATCCCCTTCATTAACGTTAACTTCACTTAAACTTTGATAGACGCTTATTAAGTTATTATCATGAGTAATTTCAACAATCTTACCTAATAAATTATTTTCCATAACTTTAGTTACTTCTCCATCTAGTATTGATACAACATCAAAAGCTTCACTTCCTTGATAATCAACGCCACTATTAGGAATATAAGTATTATCATAATATATCAAAGAATTTTTTTGTTCTTCTTCACTACTTTGATAATTGTAAAAATATCTAATAATTTTAATATCTTCTCCTAAATAAGGTTTAGTAATAATATTATTAGTATTAACCACTGGTATTTCTTCTTCAATAATAATGTCATTAACATAAGTTGTATTATCATCTAGTTTATTAGGTGAAGAGATAAATTCCAATAGATAGATTGTACCTAAAACGGTCACAAAAGATAAAGCATATAAAGCATAAACAACTCCTTTTTTCAACTTTCTTGTTTTCATATTCTCACCTCTATATTAAGTTTGAACAAATATGAAAAATTTATACATTTTTTTAAAATTTTTTTATTTCTGTGCCTTGATAATAATGCTTTAAAATTTCGTCATAAGTATATCCTTCTAAAGCCATTGCTTGGGCACCGTATTGACTCATTCCCACGCCATGACCATAACCTTTCGTTGTTATATAAATTTTATTTTTGTCTTGTTTAATTGAAAAATGATTAGATTTTAAATTCAAAGCAGTTACTACTTCACTACCAGTAAATAATACATCATTAATTTTAATTTCTTTAATTCTTCCGGTACTTGTTGTTTTAACTTTTTCTAAAATTATCTCATCTTGATAATCTAAATTTAATTTATTATAAAAATCTTCTAATTCAAAAGTATAATTAACTTCGTATACTGGTGAAATTGTATCCCAAGTTGAACTAACACTTCTTAAATAAGGTAATTTACTAGTAAAGACTTCTTCGCTATTTTCCGTAAATCCAACACTTGTTGAAAAAAACATGGCATCAATTACCTTATCATCATAAACTAAATATTGATTCGATGTTTCTAAAACAGCAGTTTTTATTTTATTAATATTTTCCGTATAATCATCCTTCCAAGCTTTTTTTAAATAATCATTATCTAAATAAACTTGATTCATAACGGTATCGACAACATCATAATCTTTATCTTTATTATATTCCATCTTTTTCATAACATAACTTCTCGCTGCTACTGCTTGCGCTTTTAAAGCTTCTAATTCAAAAGAAATCGGCATCTCACCAGCTAAGACACCAACAATATAATCTTCAAAAGGAACTTTTATTATTTTATCAGCATCTTCCTGTTTCACTCTAACACTCATATTAGAAGTATATATAAACTTTATTTCATCATCTTTAATAAATAAATTAACAACTAAAAATGGTATAAAGATAATTAAACAAGTTAAAAGCAGTATTTTTTTCATAATATCATCTCCAATATTAAAATACTGCTATCTACTTAAAATTATACACTTGAAATGAAAAAATCATATAAAAAGTTAACGACTAAATACGACAATCCTATCGCTAAAAACATAAATAATATTCTTGCTTGATAATATCGATTTTTCTTAAATACATGTTGGAAATTAATACTATCAATAGCTAATATTGAAAATGGGACAACGATTAAATAAAGAATTGTTTTAATTGTCATAATTATCAATCATTTCTACTCTTCGATGATGTTTTTCTTCATCGGAAAAATTTGTCGTTAAAAAAGTATCGATTATTTCTTTATAATCTGTGATTTTCTCACTTAAAGCAATAACATTGGCATTATTGTGATTACGCGCTAAAAAAGCTTCTTCTTTATCATTTACTTTAGCACATCTAACCCCTTTAACTTTATTACATGCAATACTCATACCAATTCCGGTACCACATATTAAAATTCCTAAATCAATTTTTTTATCATGAACAGCTTCACCTATTTTATAGGCATACTGTGGATAATCGACACTTTCAATTGAATTAGTTCCATAATCAATTATTTGATATTTACTATTTAAATAATTTTTAATTTTTTCTTTTAAAATCACACCTCTGTGATCACTTGCTATTCCTATTTTCATTCTATCTCCTCTTTATATATAATTTAAAATATTGTTATTTTATTCAATATTTTACTTTTCTCCTTTCTAATCCTATATCTTAATTATAACACGAGATAGAATTAAAAAGAAAAAAAACTGCAATTATGCAGCTTTATCTTGATTAAGTCCATATTTACGGTTGAATTTTTCAACGCGGCCAGTTTTAGTAACTGTACCTTGTTTACCTGTAAAGAATGGATGACATTTATCACATACTTCGATGTGTAGTTCTGGTTTGTTAGATCTAACTGTAAAAGTATTACCACATGCACAAGTAACTTTAGTATCCATATATTCTGGATGAATTCCTTTTTTCATAATCTTATCTCCTTCCGCCATGACTAAATTAAGTCATAGAAATTTAATGCTTCTATATTATAGCAAATAAAATTAATAAAAATCAAGACTTTTTAATGACTTTTTCTTCTAAAATAGCAATAATTTTAGAAGAAATAGCTTGATATCCTTTCTTATTAGGAAAACTATCGATAATACTATCAAAATAATTTGTATCATTAAAATCATCATAAATATCTAAATATTCGATATTATAAGAGTTAGCTAAGTTACTTATTTTATTATTTGCATATTTAAAAAACTCTACTAATTCTTCTTCTTTTAAACAATTATAAAAACCGATAAAAATAATTTCTTCTTTTGAATAATCTCTTAGTAATTTAAATAATTTATCTAAGTCTAAAGCTACTTCATCTAACTTATTATATAAATCATTTATACTAAAATCATTATTAAAAGTAATATTACTAAACAAATCATTCATTCCGATTGATATTGTTATTATGTCAGCTTTAATTAATGCATTTTGAAGTGTTTTTTCTTTGTTATTGACTGTTATTTTAAAGTTTTCTTCTATTTCTTTAATTAAATCAATACTTCTTTTATTATTACTAGTAAAAGATACATAATTATCTAATAAATCATTGTCATCTAAATAATCTTTTACATAATCTGCATAACCATAATCTTTGACACCAATCCCATTAACACCATTAGCTAAAGAGTCACCAATTGATAAATAATATATATCCTTATCCTTAAAACCTAAATAAATTAATAAAACAGCTAAGGCAATAATAATTATAGTTAAAATTTTCTTCATACAATTTCCTCCCACAAAAAAAGTAGATTAAATCTACTTAAATTATATTATTAACTATTTAAATTATTCATCAACTAAAACAATATCAGCACCAACATTTTTTAATTTTTCGATAATGTTTTCATATCCTCTTAAAATATGTTCAACTTCTTTGATAACAGTTATTCCTTCTGCTTTTAATCCAGCTAACACTAGACAAGCTCCAGCTCTCAAATCCGTGGCAATGACTTCTTTTCCACTTAGTTTTTTAGGTCCATTAACATATATTTTTCTACCATCAATTATAATATCAGCACCCATTTCGTTTAAAAATGGAACGTTTTGAAATCTATTTTCATAAATAGTTTCCTCCAAAATAGATGTGCCATTAGCACCTACTAATAAAGCTGTCATTGGTTGTTGTAAATCGGTGGCAAAACCGGGATAACCTTGCGTTTTAATATTAACTGGTTTCATATTATCACACTTAGATATAATTAAATAATCATCATATATTTTAAGTGGCATACCCATCTCTTTTAATTTTAAAGTTAAAGATTCAATATGTTCAGGAATAATATTTTCAATTTTTAATCCAGTTCCCATTAGTGCTCCTGCAATAACATAAGTTCCTGCTTCAACACGATCTGGTATTACCTCAGTGAACCCATTACCTAATTTACAAACACCTTTAATTCTAATTTCGCTTGTTCCAGCACCGGTTATTTTAGCTCCCATATTGTTTAAAAACGTCGCAACATTAACAATCTCAGGTTCTTTAGCAGCGTTTTCAATTATCGTTAATCCTTTCGCCTTAACTGCTGCTAGCATAATATTGATAGTTGCACCGACACTAGGAACATCTAAATAAATATTATTTCCTTTTAATTCATCAGCCTCGATTAAATATTTATTACCTTTTTCAATTATTTTGGCGCCTAATGCCTCAAACCCTTTTAGATGAAGATTAATAGGACGAGCACCAATTGAACAACCGCCAGGAAAATAAATTTCCACTTTTTTATATTTTCCTAATAATGCCCCCATAAAATAGTAAGAAGCTCTTAATTTTTTTGCTTTTGATTCAGGAATCTCTTTATTTTCTAAATTTGTTTGATCAATTATCATACGATCATTTTCACGACTAACTTTAGCTCCTAAAAACTCTAATATTTCATTTAAAGCATCAATATCAGAAATGTTAGGAATATTATCGATAGTAACAATACCATCAGATAATAAAGAAGCTGGCACTAAGGCAACGGCACTATTTTTAGCACCACTTATTTTTATTGTCCCCTTTAATTCCTTTCCACCATTTATCTTTATTTTTTTCATAAACTCCTCCACTACTATATTTGTATGTAATTAAATATGTTTGTTGTCACTGCCAAATAGCATAACTTTTTCTTTAATCATTTCTTTCATTGTGCTTTCGCCACTTTTAATGATTTTTCGAGGATCATAAACTTTGCTATCTTCATTTAAAAACTTTCTTACACCTTTGCTCCAAGCAATTTGTAGTTCAGTATTAATATTAATCTTACATATTCCACAGCTAATAGCCTTTTTAATCAATTCATCAGGTATACCTGAACCTCCGTGTAAAACTAAAGGTAATTTAACTAATTCATGAATTTTAACCATTCTTTCAAAATCTAATTTTGGTTCGCCTTTATAAATACCATGAACACTACCTAAGGCAGGAGCTAAAAAATCAATTCCTGTTTCTTGAACTAATTTAACAGCATCTTCTACTTTAGCATAAGCTAATTCATCAGCAACGCCATCTTCTTCGCCACCAACAGCGCCAACTTCGGCTTCGACAGTTACGTTTCTAGCATGAGCATAATCGACAACTTGCTTTGTAATTCTTACATTTTCTTCAATACTATATTTAGAAGCATCAATCATAACTGAAGTAAAGCCACTATTAATAGCATCAACGCAACTTTCATAAGAACTACCATGGTCTAAATGAAGAGCTACTGGCACTGTAATATTTAAATAATTAATTAAATCCTTAACCATATCGGCAACTGTTTTAAAGCCACCCATATATCTTCCAGCACCTTCACTTACTCCAATAATAACTGGAGTTTTTAAATTTTCACATTCTTCTAAAATGAACCTTGTCCATTCTAAATTGTTAATATTAAAATGTGGTATAGCATACTTACCATTATCTGCTTTTTCAAGCATATTTTTCATATTTTCTAACATTCTATCACCACCTTAATTATATATTTTTTTATCAATAAAAGCAACTATTTCCCAAATTATTCGGTGAAAGAAATGTCAAATTATTTAATTAAATAAATAATTCCAATAATTATTAAAATAATTCCTCCTAATATTGTCGATGATTTACCAATCAGATTATTAATTTTTTTACCCAAATTTAAGCCAAAATAAGTAAATAAAAAACTAAAGATTGAAAAAATTAAAGCTGACAAAATGAAATTTTCATTTATCACTTTCAAACTTATTCCTACTGAAAAGCTATCAATACTAACAGCTAATCCAAACAATAAAATTTCTTTAAAATTTATAATTGGTTTGATTTTTTCTTCTTTAAATGTTTCATAAATCATTTGTATTCCAATAAAAGTTAAGATTAAAAACACAATTAAAGTCGGTTTTATTTTAAGATGATGAATTAATGTTGTTCCAATACTCATTCCTATTAATGGCATAATAAAATGATATACACCGACTGTTAAAGAAATTTTTAAAATATCTTTTTTATTTAAATTCAAAGTACCATAAGCTAAAGCTAAAGAAAAAGCGTCCATACTAAGACTTATTGCAATTATAATTATTATTAGCATTAAAAAACGCCTCCTATAAAAATATATTTATAAGAAAGCGTTTTAGACTATTTTCCCCAATCGATTGGTTCGATATTGTGTTTTATTAAGAAATTATTAGTTTTAGAAAAAGGACGACTTCCAAAAAATCCATGATAAGCTGATAATGGCGAAGGATGAACAGATTCAACAATATAATGATTTTTATTAGTTATTAATTGCTTTTTACTTCTAGCATATCCACCCCATAAGATAAATACAATTGGCGTTTCTCTTTCGTTTAATTTTTTTATAATATTATCCGTAAATATTTCCCAGCCTTTTTCTTTATGAGAAAGAGGGGTATCTTTAACAACACTCATAATACTGTTTAATAATAAAACCCCTTGTTTAGCCCAACCAGTTAAATCATTGTTTTCTTTTTTTATCCCTAAATCAGATTCTAATTCTTTAAAAATATTCGCTAATGACGGTGGTCTTTTAATATTATCATGTACCGAAAAAGAAAGTCCATGAGCTTCACCATCACCATGATATGGATCTTGACCTAAAATAACAACTTTTACTTCATCGTAATCAGTATATCTTAAAGCATTAAATATATCTTTATACTGTGGAAAACAAACTTTATTTTTATATTCACTTTTAACAAAAACCCCTAATTTTCTAAAATAATCCTTTTTAAACTCATCTTTTAAAACTTCATCCCAGCCTTTATTTATCATTGTCCACCTCTTTTACAACATTTATTATATCTTTTATTTTCAAATATAACATCATTCTTTAATTTCATTATAGCATAAATATTAATAATTGCGAGTAAAGACGTTAAAATGTTGACAATTTTCCAAATTAAACTTGCTGACATAATTGAACTTATAAACAAAACTAAACAACTTATAATTTTTAAAATTAATAATTTCTTTTCACTTACTTTAGTTAAAAATTTTAAATTAGATTCCGTATCATAATATCCCGATAAAATCGTCGAAAAAGCGAACAAAACAATCGATATTATAACAATAAAATTTCCAAAATTACCTAAGTGATAAATAAAAGCATTTTGTGTTATTTCAATTCCATTTAAATTTTCTCCCACTAAAGTAACATTAGAGGTTAATATCACAATTGCTGTTGCTGTACAAACTAAAAAGGTTGTTATATAAATACCAATCATTTGGACAAACCCTTGGCTAGCTGGAAATTCAACTTCAACCGTCGAAGCTGCTATTGCCCCAGTTCCTAAACCTGCCTCATTAGAAAAAATACCTCTTTGAATACCTATAATCAAAGTAGTAAAAAAACCAAAACCAAAAGCTTTAAAATTCAAAGCCTCTTTTATAATATTTAAAAATATATTAGGAATCAATTCGATATTATCAACGACAATAAATAAAGAAGTTAAAACATATATTAAAGTCATAATAGGAACTAACTTAGAAGAAAATTTAAAAATTCTTTTAGTACCTTTATTGAAAATAATGAAAGATAAAATCATAATTATAAATCCAATTATAATTGGTGATATATTAACATAATTAGTTATTGACTTTGTAATAGTATTAGCTTGAATGCTTAAAAATCCTGCTACCTGACTAATAACAATAATATATGCGTATAATTTACCTAAATTATTTTTTTTTAAACCTTTTTTTAAATAATAACTTGGTCCACCTTTCGATATATGATATTCGTCATTTTCTTTATATTTAGCTCCTAAAATCGTTTCAGCATAAGCATTAGCAGTGGAAATAAAACCGATTACCCACATCCAAAAAATAGTTCCAACACCACCTAGATAAATAGCTAAAGCAATACCAGCAATACTTCCAACACCGATTCTTCCTCCTAAAACCATCATTAATGACTCAAACGGTGTTATTGTATTATTTCCTTTTTTTACTATATTCTTAAACATTTCTTTAAAATCAAACTGTACAAATTTCAATTTAAAAGTAAAATAAATTCCAGAAATAACAATCATAACTGTAGCTATTGCCCATAATACACTATCTAACACTTTAAGCATTCTATCACCTAGTTTAAGTATATTAATTATTTTTCTTGGACATGAAAAAAAGCTAAATATTATTAGCTATATCAATAAATATATCTATGTCAAGCTGCTCTGCTCTTGTAGTTAAATCAAAATTATATTTTTTTAAGACATCTTCTATTTTGTTTAAATCATAACCTTTTAAATTATTCCTCAAATTTTTTCTTTTTTGTTTAAAAGAATCTCTTACCAATTTAAAAAACAATTGTTCATCTTTTAATTTTTTTCTTTCTTTTTTAGTAAATTCCACTACAATACTATCAACGTTAGGTTTAGGAATAAAGACATTACGGCTAACGTCTAATAATTTTTTAACATTAAAATAATAATTTAAATATACTGATAAAGAGTTATAATCTTTGCTATTTGGTTTTGCTTTAAATCGATCACCAACTTCTTTTTGAACCATTACGACAATTTTATCCACAGCAATTTGATCTTCAATTAATTTAATTAAAATAGGGGTAGTAATATAATATGGTAAATTAGCGACAACATATAGTTTTTCAAATTTATATTTTTTAATTTGATTAATAACATCAGCTTTTAGAAAATCTTCATAAATAATATCAACATTATTAAATTCTTGTAAATTATTTTTAAGTATTTCTTTTAAAGTAACATCAATTTCATAACATAAAACATTTTTAGCTTTTTTAGCCAGTTTATAAGTTAAAGAACCAGCTCCTGGACCTATTTCTAAAACTAAAGTATTTTCATCAATTTCAGCCTTATTTATAATAGAATCGATTATATTTTCATCAATAATAAAATTTTGACCAAACTTTTTCTTCAAATTAAAATTTTCTTTTTCTAAATTTTCTTTTATTTTTTTAGGTGAATATTCCATAAATACTCCTTTTTATACATTGCCTCTTTTAATCCACTTTGGATATTCCTTAAATATATTTTTCATTAATTTTAATAATTCTTCTATTTCACCATTATTCACTTCTAAAATTTTAACTATATTAGCTCTAAAATTATAATCTGCTGTTTCGATAGAAGTTTGGGCAGAAGCTAAATAATCATATACAATAAAATCATTTATGTATTCCAAATCTTCAGATATGCCGCCATAATTTCTACACAAATAGTTAACAAATTTTTTATATGCTTTTAATTTTTCCACATATTTGAAAGATGAAATATTCTTATAATCTTCTTTACTATATCTTTTATAATCCATTTTTTGACTATCATAAAAGTATAAGGCATAATCTTCATCACCAAATTCTACGGAACATAATAAAGTTTCGCCATTATATTCATAAATATGTTCTTCTTCGTATATAGTTACTATTTCGATAATATGCTTTAAATCTTTTTTATCTATTTTAAACATTTGACTTTCAAATAACTCATATAATTTATCAAGTGTTACTATTCCATATGTATTTATAACATCTCTAACATAATTATATACTTTGTTATTATAATTATTTAATTCTAATAATTTTTTATTTTTAAAGCAATTATTAAAAATATCTACAAACTCCTTTGGCATAAAAATTTTTAAACTATCTTCTTTATTTTTATATTCCACTTTAGCAAGAGAAAAATTTTTTAATAAAAGTATAAAACGAATTGATACTTTTAAATCATCAAATAAAATCTTTTTACCATTATTTTTTATTACATTTTCTAATTGTTCTATTTCCTCAGTCTTTATAATTTTAATAAAACTTTCTAATATTTTATCTAATTTTTCAGTTATGTAATCTATAATCTCTTTTTTAGCTTTGTTTTTTAAATTATTTACCTTATATAAATCAAAATAATTCTTATCAATGAAAGTTTGAGAAATAGCCATTTTAATTAATTCTTCCTTTTTTAAACTGGTTAAATATTCTTTTAAATTTTCTTCTTTAATTTTTTTATTATTAACACCCAACAATTCTTCTTTAATAATTTGTTCTAATTCAATCATACAATCTCCTTTACTACTTATTTATACAAAATACAGCATACAATGGTACTGATTTTATATTATTTTCAAACCCAAAATTTTTAGACGATATTCTAATACTATATTTAGGATTATATTTCTTTATATATTCATTTAGGCTTTTACTATTTGTTCTTCTACCACTTTTAACTTCTACAGGAATAATATCTCCATTTATTTTTATTAAAAAATCAATTTCATATCTGTCAAAATTATAAAAATATAATTCTTTAAATTTCGAATAAAATTCACAAGCTATATAATTTTCAGTTAAAACACCTTTATACATTTCATTTTTATCTAATAATATTTCTCTATAATCCAAATTAGAAAGAGATCTTAGAAGACCTACATCATTTAAATAAATCTTAAATTTATCAGAATTAACAAATGCTTTTAATGGGGATCCGTTTTTTTCTGCCAAATCACATTTTAATATCATATTACTAGCCAATAACCAATCTAAACTAGTTTCATATCTTATTTTTCTAGCATCTTTATCAACAATACTATATTTAAATGTATTATTAACTCTAGCGAGCTCTTTTGGTATAGCATTATAAATTTGACTATTTTTAATGCCTTCACTATTTTCAGTATATTTATTCATGTCAGCTAAATATGACGTAATTATTTGCTCTTGTAGCTCAAAATTAACATGAGCTATATTATAATCATTAATAATAAAATTATTTATTAATGCCGGCATCCCTCCAAGGACTAAATATTTTTTATATAAATCCAATGCTTTTTCATGAATAGGATTCATTATTTTTTCATTTGTTTCAAAGTGTTTTTTTATTTCATCAATTAATTTATCTTCATTTATTGCCATTAAATATTCTTCAAAATCCATTGGATATAAATATTTAATACTTACTTTCCCTACTGGAAATGATGACTTAAATCTATTAATTTTAACACCTAAAAGTGAACCAGCACACACTATTTTATATGGTTTTTTACTTTCACAAAAATATTTTAAAGATGTTATTGCCCTTTCACTTACTTGTATTTCATCGAAAAATATTATAGTATCTTCTGGATTGATGACTACATTTTTAATAATTTCAATTTTTTCTATTATTGTATCTGGATCAATAGTTTCTTCAAATATTTTTCCAATATTTTCTTCTTTATCCAAATTAATATAAATATAATTATTAAAATTCTTTTTGCAAAATTCTTCTAATATATATGTTTTACCTGTTTGTCTTGCTCCAATCAACATAAGTGGCATCTTATATTCTTCTTTCCATTTTTTTAATTCTTCTAAAATTTTTCTATACATGTAATCACCTCTATAAATATTATATCATTTTTGTACAAAATGTACATATTTTTATTATATTTTCGTACAAAATGTACATTTTTTGATAATTTTAAAAGATGGAAATTACCATCCCCATCTTTGAACATTATATATAACATCACCACTCATATTAGTAGCTTTTTTTATATCTTCATTTTTTTCTGTTTCATATGCCACATCAAAGTGATAAATACCATTTTTTAATTGTTCACGCATCGTATAACCTGTATCCATAACAATACCAGTAAAATCACCTAAATTAGAACTTTTAACCTCGACGATTGTTCCACATGGAAACTCTGATAAATCTGCCGCTAATACTCTTACCTCGCCATATTCATCATCGCTATAATAAATACCATCATCAATTAAATTAAAGTTCTTTTTATCTTCTGTTTTACATGATACATAGCCACGACCAGAACAAGTTGAACAATCTGGTCCATACCCTGTCATAACACCGGTATATTCGCCATTTTTGCCAGTACCAATGATGACTTCTTCATCAACTACTTCTTCTAGAACAACAATTCCATCATCATTGTAATAAACTACACCATCTTGACCTTCTTTAATAACTTTAGTTATATTACTTGGTATTGAACTATCAAAAGTTTCAATTGTTTCATGTTCAATAACAGTTGAAATAACATTAACATTTTTATCGATATTATTATTGCTTATTTCCGTTGTTTCTTCTTCAAGCGTAAAACCAAACAATGACATAATTGATAATATTCCCAAACTCACCCATTTACCAAATAAATTCAGTAAATAAAAATTCATTTCTTCACCTCAATTTTGTCTATGATAATTTAAGTTTATCACAAATAAGTAGTCAAGTCAAATTGACACTTTACCTTTAAAATACTACAATTTTATTTTCAAATTAAACTGATCAATAGCATTTAAAGTTGTTTGCTTTAATACTCCTTCTAAAGAAATTCCTTTAATTTCAGATAATGTTTTAGCAACATAAATAATATTATATGGCTCATTTTGTTTACCTCGATATGGTTCTGGAGTTAAAAATGGGCTATCTGTTTCTAACATTAAATATTTTAAATCTATTTCTTTAAGAACATCTTTTAATTTACTATTTTTAAATGTCACTACTCCTCCTATTCCTAAACGGCAATTAATTTTAATAAAATTTTTAGCCATTTCCAAACTACCACTATAGCAATGAATATCTTTTTTTAATTCTGGATAATCTTTTAATATTTCATAAGTATCATTAGTTGCTTCTCTATTATGTATAACAACTGGTTTATTATATTTACGAGCTAAATCCAACTGTTTTATAAATATTTCTTTTTGTTTTTCTTTATTATCTTTATTCCAATAATAGTCTAAGCCAATTTCACCAATTCCAACAATTTTTTCATTATTTAAATTTTCTTCGATAAATTTTAAACTATTAGAACTACATTCTTCAGTTGGGTGAATACCAATTGTCCCATAAACATTAGGATATTTTTTGCAAAGCTCTAAAACTTCTTTATTATCTTGGTCATTAGTACCACTTACAATAACTATATTATTATCCATTTTATTTATTACTTCATCTATATTAGTATAATATTCTTTAAAAACATGACAGTGCGTATCAATCATAATAAAACCTCCACCATAATTATACAATAAAACAAGAAAACTTTAACTTTTTTGTTTTCTTGTTTTAATATAATACTTTAAAAATATTACTCCCACTAATACTAAATACACAAAATCGACAACATTAAATTTTATTATCACACTAGCAATAGCTACAAAAACTGGTATGAATAACAAAATTAAGGCTGAACACTCCGTTAATTTGCGTGCCATTTCTAATTTTTCCCTTCTGTTATTTTTACGACACTATCACTATAACATATTATTTTATTTAAACACAACATTTTTTGTATACAAATAGCGACATTTTACGCATGTTTACACTTCTTCAAGATGATTACTTAAAAATTTAGAAGCTATTTGTGTAAGCTTTAAATCAACATCTTCAACATTATCTTCAGTACTAATTATCATAACTAAACCAATCACATCACCAGCAACAATAACTGGGCTAACAGCATAAGTACATTCTAAATCTTTATCGGTTATTTTTAAATTTTTTTTATGTCTTTCCAACATTTCTTCTCTTCTTTTTATTTTTGATTCTAAATCAGTTCCAATACTTTTATTTAACAATTCTTTTTTTAATGGTCCCGAAACAGCTAAAATACTATTAGTATCGGTAATTAAAATATTATTTTTAACAAAAGAATAAATTGAGTCAGTAATATTTTGCGCGAAATCATTTAAATTTTTAATAACTGAATATTTTTTTAAAATAATATCTTCATTATTAATTAATATCTCTAAACTTTCTCCTTCTTTTATTCTTAAGCTTCTTCTAATTTCTTTAGGTATAACAATTCGGCCTAATTCATCAATTCTTCTTACTATACCTGTCGTTTTCATATTTCACCTCGAATTTAGTTTTACCTAAATAATAATAAAATATACTTAAAAACTAAAGATTTTACTCTTTAGTTGCTGATTCAATAACAAATAATAAATCAATTAAATAATAGATAAAATGCTTTTCTAAATTAAGTGTTTTTAAAGTAATAATTAAATTACCACCCATCATACCAAATTTAAAGTTATTATTTATTTTTAAAGTATCCAAGAATAATTTTTCCCCATCAATTTTAGAAGTTATTTCTTTATCTAACATTACTTCCACAGCATTATTGGTTTGTTTAACTTTTTTAATCTTAAGTTTATTGGCTAAAGCTTCAAACCATTCTTCATACATATAAATTAGCAATTTATCAGATATTTTACCAAAACGATCTTCTAATTCTTTTTGAACTGATATTAATTTATCATAACTATCGATTTCATTGATTTTTTTATGAATTTCAATTTTTAATTCTTCTTCTTTAACATAATTATCATCGATATATGTATCTACTTCAATTAAAGGTTGGGTATCCTCTTCTTCTGTTACTTCGATTCCCTTTAATTTATCAATTTCTTGTTTTAATAGTTCGGTAAATAATTCTATTCCCACACTATCGACAAAACCAGCTTGTTCACTACCTAGAAAATCTCCAGCTCCTCTTAGCGATAAATCACGCATCGCAATTGATAATCCACTACCTAATTCAGTAAATTCTTTAATTGCATTTAATCTTTTGTGAGCTATTTCGGATAATATTTTACTATTATCATACATCAAATAACAATAAGCAATTTTATTAGTTCGACCAACACGACCTCTTAATTGATACAATTGTGATAAACCAAACTTATCAGCATCAATGACAATTAAGGTATTAGCATTTGGTATATCGATACCTGTTTCAATGATTGTCGTACACAACAAAACATCAAATTCTTTATTAATAAATCTAAGCATTATATCTTCTAATTCAGTTTTATTCATTCTTCCATGAGCACAAACTACTTTAGCATCAGGTACTAAAAAAGAAATTTCCTCTAATTTACTATTCATATTATCAATCCGATTATATAGTAAAAATACTTGCCCATTTCGTGATAATTCTTTATAAATAGCATCTTTGATTAATTTTTTATTATAAGAAACAACATATGTCTGTACAGGATAACGATTGTTAGGTGGCGTTTCAATTGTTGATAAACCTCTAATTCCTGATAGCGACATTTGTAAAGTACGAGGGATTGGCGTTGCTGATAAAGTTAAAACATCAATATTACTTTTTAATTTTTTTATTTTTTCTTTATGAGTAACACCAAAACGTTGTTCTTCGTCAATTATTAACAAACCTAAATCTTTATAAACGATTTCATCATTAAGTAACTTATGTGTACCTATTACAAAATCAACTTTACCCTCTTTAATATCATTAACTGTTTCTTTAAATTTTTTAGGAGTTATAAAACGATTAACTAATCTAATATTAACAGGAAATGATTTAAAACGTTCTAAGGCATTTTGGTAGTGTTGATTAGATAAAATCGTTGTCGGACAAAGTAGTGCTACCTGTTTACCTGATAAAATAGCTTTAAAAGCTGCTCTAAAAGCGATTTCCGTCTTACCATATCCAACATCGCCACACAATAATCTATCCATTGGATGTGGACTTTCCATATCTTTTTTTATCTCTTCCCACACTTTTATTTGATCTTTAGTTTCTTCATATGGAAATTCTTTATCAAATTCAATTTGGTTTTCGTCATCAGAATTAAATTTAAATCCTGGACTCATTTGTCTTAAAGCAAATAATTTAAGCAATTCCTTAGCTATATCTTTAGCTCTAGCTTTAGCTTTTAATTTAACTTTAGTCCATTCAGTTGTTCCTAATTTATTTAATTTAGGTTCATACCCTTCTTTTGAGCTATATTTACTAATCATTTCGATTTTTTCGACAGGAATATATAATTTATCCCCACCTTTATATTCTATTTGAAGATAGTCCTTATTTAAGCCATTTTTAGTAATTGTCTTCATTCCTAAATAACGCCCAATACCATGAATATTATGAACAATGTAGTCACCAACCTCTAGTTTAGTAATATCTTTTATTCTTGTTCCATATTTAAAATTAGTTTTATAAGGCATTATTTTACTATTTTTATTAAATATTTCATTTTCACTAATAAAGACATAATTGTTATAAATAAAACCTTCATTAATATTAAAAATCACAATATTTATTTTATTTTCATATATTTCATTAATATTAGTAAATACGCAATCAACTTCATCAATTATTTTATTAGCTTGATAACGATTAGATACACAAATAATAACAGTTTTTGTTTTTGAATATTTAGCTAAAATTTGCTTCATTATTTCAATATTAGTAAATTTATCTTCTAATTTATGAGAGTTATAATTTATATCAAAGGTATCTTTTTGATATAAATTTATTGAATCATAAGAAGGGAAATCATGAAAATATTTAGTATTTTTATCTAAATTATTACTAGTATTATATTCAAATACTTCTTCTAATAAATTATTATATCCTACTTTAATATCATCTAATTCATTATAAAATAATAAACCATTCATATATTCATAAATATTGGAACTTCCATATTTGATTAAATCACGATGATGATATTCAAAATCAATATCTTTATCAATTAAAAATTCGGAGTTAGGAACGATTTCTACTTCTTTAATTGTATCAATTGTCAATTGGGTATTAATATCAAAAAATCTAATTGACTCAATTTCATCACCCCAAAATTCAATTCTTATTGGATTATTATAGTTAGTTGGAAAAATATCGACGACATATCCACGTATTGCCATTTCACCAGTTTTATTGACTACTACATCACGTTCATAGCCAATATTATAAAACTTTTTAGTTAAATCTTTTATATCGAAAGAATCACCGACTTTTAATTTTACATAACTGTTAACAAAATTATCTTTAGTTGGTAAAAATCTTAAATAGCCCATTAAATTAGTAACGACAATCCCTTTATTTTTTTTAACAATAGTATCTAAAGTTTCTAGGCGTGTCATTTTAAAATCTGGCGAAATAGCTAAGACTTCACTTGTCATGAAATCATCCATTGGAAAAAAGTAAACTTCATTAATATAATTTTTTAAAGTTTGATAAAATTTATTTGCTTCATATAGACTGTTACAAACAACTAAAATTAAATTATCGTGGTAGAAATTACTAATATAGATACATTTTAATTCGTCTGTTAATCCACCAATTTCTTTACCGTTATAATTATTAAATAATTTTTTAAATATATTCATAATTCACCTCCTCGCCAAAAAAGATACATTAAGTATCTAATTATATTTATTCATTAAGTTTTCAAAAGATAAAGTAACAAAATCGTTAATGATATCTGGCATAATTTTAATAACTTTATTCAATTTTTCTAATTCTTCGTCACTGAATTTTCCCAATACATAATCAATCATATCTATATTATTTTTAGAAATTCCGATTCTTATTCTTTTATATTCGTTTGTTTTTAAATTTGCTTCAATATTCTTTAAACCATTATGACCACCAGAGCCACCTTTATAACGAATTTTAAAAGTTCCAATTTCTAGATCCATGTCATCGTGGATAATTAAAATATCATTAATATCAATCTTAAAATAATTGATATATTTTATAATGACATCGCCAGATAAATTCATATATTTTTGTGGTTCAAGCAACATTACTTTTTCACCATTAATAACAGTTTCACAATATAGACCATCAAATTTCGATTTATTAAGTTCTAAATTATT
This sequence comes from uncultured Bacilli bacterium, assembly GCA_944363915.1. Taxonomy (GTDB): domain Bacteria; phylum Bacillota_I; class Bacilli_A; order RF39; family UBA660; genus Faecisoma. The sequence goes on from CALVVR010000004.1 coordinate 47,899, forward strand.
TTTTTTTAAATATTCATCTATTGCCATGAAGCCAGCATTGTGTCTTGTTCTTTTATATTCGTCTCCTTTATTTCCCAATCCGACAATTAACTTCATTTTATTCACCTCTTTTATGATATTCACTATACACTTCATTTTTATTAAGTTGGCGGTCTTTCGCAACTTTTTTGATTGCTTCTTTTATTTCAAATCCTTCTTTGATATATAAATTAACGTGTTCGACAATTGTCAAATTAGAAAATTGATTGACATTTTTGTTTCCTTCAACAACTATCACAAATTCACCTTTAACAGTGTCAAAATGATTAATTATATCTTTTAGCGTACCCCTATAAATCTCTTCAAATTTCTTAGTTATTTCCCGGGAAATGCTGCAATTCCGATTTCCCAACACTTCTAACATATCATTTAATGTATCAATTATACGATGTGGTGATTCATAAAAAATTAAAGTTGTATTAAAATTTTTCAAATTTTCTAATTCTTTTTTTCTTTTGCTACTTTTGCTATTTAAAAAGCCAAAAAAGGTAAAAGGTAATGGTTCAATATTTGATGTTATCAAAGCTGACACAAAAGCAGTAGCCCCAGGTATTGAAACAACATTATAATTATTTTCAATAGCTGCTTTAGCTAAATAATACCCTGGATCACTAATAATTGGTGTTCCTCTATCTGTTACTAAACCAACATTTTCGTTATTATTTAAATAGCTTAATAATTTTTCAATATTCTCTTTTTCGTTATATTGATGACTTGCGATTAATTTATTTTTTATTTCAAATCTATTTAATAATTGATTAGTTATTCTTGTGTCTTCAGCAAAAATAACACTAACACTTTTAAGTGTTTCAATAGCACGATAAGTAATATCGTCCATATTACCAATCGGTGTTGCGATTAAAAATAAAGTTGGTTTACCATCATAACTTTTTTGAATCATTTAATTCACCTTCATTCAAAATATTTTTTTATTTGTTCTGTATATTCACCATTATCTAAATGAGTATAAATAGGTGGTAAAATTTTTAATCCTTCTTTACCATTTTTAGTTCCTTCAACTAATAAAATATTTGCTTCCATATTAGTTTTAGGATAAATAAACTGCACTTTTTTAGGCTCAATATTATATTTTCGCATAGTTGTTATAATATCAACTAAACGATCAGGGCGATGAACAATAGCAATATAACCATTATTTTTAAGCAGTTTTTTAGCTATTTTAAAAATATCATCTAAATTTAATTTTACTTCGTGACGAGCGATTGTTTTATAATCATTTTTATTTAAATTAGAATCTTTATTTACTTTAAAAAACGGTGGATTACAAGTAATTACATCAAAAGATTCAGTTTCAAATTGTTTATAGATTTCATTAATATCAGCATTTATGATTTCGATTTGATTATTTAATTTATTAATGTCAACTGATTTTTGAGCTAATTCAAAAACCTCTTTTTGAATTTCTACGCCAATTATTTTTGCTTTAGTTTTAGTAGATAAAATTAAAGGTATCGGTGCATTACCACAACCGATATCTAATATTTTATTAACATTTTTATTTATTGTTACAAAATTGGGTAATAATACTGAATCCAAAGAAAAATTAAACATTTGCGTATCTTGTACAATATAATAATCTTTAAATCCTAGTAAATAATTAATTACTTCCATCGATTTCCACTACTCCAACATCTGGAATATTGACGCTATATTTTTTATTTAAAATATCTAAATTTACTACTTTACCTTTACCTTTTTCTGTTTCGACAATTGATCCTAATTTTGGTAAATTTTTTCGATATTCTTTATATGTTTCATCTTCATACTTTAAACAACATAAAAGTCTACAACAAACGCCATTAATTTTATTTGGATTAAGTGATAAATTTTGGTTTTTGGCCATATTGATAGATATTGCTGCTATATCTGATTCAAATCTAGCACAACATAATTGTCTTCCACATAATCCACAACCACCAATTTCCTTAGCTTTATCACGAACGCCAACTTGTCTTAATTCGATTCTAGTTTTATAAATATTAGCTAATTCTTTAGCTAATTGTCTAAAATCAACACGATTATCTGATAAAAATCTAAATAATAATTGTGAACGATCAAAAGTAAAATTTGCATCCATTATTTGCATATTTAATTTTAATTTTTTTACTAATTGACTACATTTGTTTAAAGCTTCTTCAGCATCACGTAAATTCTTTTTGTGTTCTATGAAGTCTTTTTTGGTTGATATTCTAACAACATCCTTAAGTGGTGATTTTAATTTATCATCATCAATATCAAAAGGAGGCAAAATAACTTTACCAAATTGTAATCCTCTTTCTGTTTCTACAATTACTGTTACATTTCTTCTTAAATCTAAAGATTTAGGATTAAAATAATATATTTGTTTAGTATTTTCAAAAGAAACACCTACTACTCTAATCATTTTCCACCTTCTTCCATTTCTATAATAATTTTATCCATTAATAAATTTAAATTAGCATTATTATCTAAATAGTTACGATTTTCATTTAATACTTTAATTTTATTTATCAACATATCAATTTGATTTAATTCAGCTATTTTAGTTATTTCATCTAAATAATCATTAAATATTTCAATTGGGCAATTTATTTTATAATTTAAAACATCTTTATAAAAATAAATAATAATTAATATTGCCCAGGAAATATTTTCTTTTAAAGAAAAATAATTGAACCAATAATCATTCATATATAATAGCACTTTTTTATGATTTTTTTCATAAAAATTAATAAATTTTAATATTGCACTAATTTTTTCATTATTTGTCTCATCTTCGATAAATTTTTGATATTCTTCATCGGTATCAGTTATTAAAAGTCCGATTTTTTGAAAAGTATCTTTTTCATTTAAAAAATTAGCTTGTCCATTCAAAGAAATTATTTGGCAGCGGGAAATAATTGTTTCTAATAATTGATAACGATTAGCAGTAATTAAAATGGCAATTATTCCCGCTTGAGGCTCTTCTAAAAATTTTAAAATTGTATTTGCTGAATTAATATTTAATTTATCGGCTTTATTAATAATATAAACTTTTTTATTACCAATAATTGATTTTTTATTAAATTCTTCCTGTAATTCTATTAATTGTTCTTTTTTTACCCAGTTACCATCAGGATTAATTATTTTTAATTCTGGAAAATTATTATCGTCGATCATCTGACATTGCACACAGTTTTTACAATCAGGTTGTCCATTGTTATAATTTGGACACAATAATAATTTAGCAAAAGTTAAAGCAAATTCAAAACCATCAGGGCAATTATTAGTTTCGATTAAATAAGCATGAGCATAATGTTTATTATCCAAAGTGTTACTTATAATTTTATAAGCAATTGGTTGATTTTGTTTAAATTTTTCTAACATAACACTCACTCCTTTTAAAAAACAACAATTAAAACTATGATTAATGCAAAAAGTGCTGGTATTCCAAATACGGTAAGAAGTCCAATTGTAATTAGATTAATTGGAATAGTTAAGTTAATTGGAGTTACAATCAAATTATAACCATACAAAACAAATGCACTTATTATAGCTTTTTTTAAAATATTGAAAATTTTTTTAATCATTTTTTATTTCACCAATAAAAATTATGATTTGAAAAAGTTTATTATTCTTCTGAATGACTGGTAATATCTTTTCTTTCTTCTAAAGCTAGTTCCAAAGTTAAAGCATCAATATAATCCATATCAGCTCCAATTGGAACACCATGAGCTATTTTAGAAATGGTAACATTTTTACCTTCCAATATTTTAGAAATATATAAAGCAGTCGTTTCTCCTTCGACACTTGGTTTTACTGCAATAATTACTTCTTTAATATTTTCTTTATCAATTCTTTTTAAAAGACTATCTAAGTTAATGTCTTCCGGGTTAACATTTTCTAAAGGAGAAATGAGGCCATCTAATACGTGATATACACCGTGATAAGATCCAATTTTTTCAAATTGAAAAACATTTTTTGGCTCTTCTACAACACAAACTATATTATGATCTCGCCCCTCACTTGCACAAATTGGGCAAATATCATCTTGTGATAAATTATTACATATCTTACATCTCTTGATTTTAGTTTTTAAATTTGTTAAAGACTGCACAAAAAGATCAATTATTTCTTGATCTAATTCTAGACTATATAAAGCCATTCTTTCAGCAGTTTTTTCACCAATTCCAGGTAATTTTTTATAACATTCGATTAAATTATTAATTGTTTCTGGATAAAGCATTAAAATAACCCCGGCATTCCTTGCGTATATTTACCCATTTTTTTCTCAGTTTCATCATCAATTTTATCCATTAATTCGTTGATAGTTACTAAAATTAAGTCTTCAACCATTTCTAATTCATCTTTTTCAATTTTTTCAATATCTATTTTTATAGATTCGATTTTTTTATTTCCCTTTGCTTTTACTGCAACAAATGATTTCGTATTTTCAAATACAGTTTCATCTATTTCCTTTTTAGCATTCATCATATCTTTTTGTAATTTTTGAGCTTGTTTCATCATAGCTTGTATATTCATAATATTCCTCCTTAATTATATTCTACTATTTCCCCAAATAAAGATTGCATATCATCGACATTATCTTTATTTAATTTACTTATAATATCTTCAATTGATATTTCTTCAGTTTTATATTCAAATTTTTTCTTTTTAGAATTAAAATCTTCTTTTATTATATTCCATTTTTCTAAATCAACGGCTACAACTTTATAATGTTTATTAAAAATTTCACTAATTAGATTTTCAATATTGATAATATTTTCATTAAAAAGATTTGATAAGTGACTAGTGGCATAAGCAAAAATAGCATATTCGTCACTAACTGCTTTTAATTCACCATCTAAAATCATAGTGGCATAAACATTGTATTTTTCATCCATAACATAATCCATAATTTTTTTTAGAGTATTTTTAAACTCTAAAGTGTCTTTTTTAGAAAATTTTGAAAGTGTATTATTAACTCTTATTGTAACAAAATTATTTAATTCTTGCAATATTTGTTCATCTAAATTATTTTCTGTATCTACTTTGTTTATTTTCTTTTCCATAGTTTTATCAGCTTGAATTAGATTTTCTTTTTTAACATTTTGATAATTTATTTTAGAACTTTCATCTAAATTTGTTTTAACAGAAACTTCTTTTTTTTCAACTGTTTTTTCTTCTATTTCATTTTTTTTATCGTTAAATTCTTTTTCATCAAGTAATTTTATAAACAATAGTTCTAAAAGCATTTTAGGATTAGAAAATTTTTTCATATCTAATAATGCTTCATTCATAATTGATATATATTCTAGCATTTTTGTTGTAGAAATTTTTGTTGTTATTTCCCGGTAAATATTTTTTTTATCTTCTATAAAATCAGAAGTTGTTTTAAAAAGAATAGAATTTCTTAAAAAAAGAATAATTTCTTCAGTTATTTTTACAATACTTTTTCCACGGTTATTATATTCATTAATCTTACTTATAACTCCATTTAAATTATTATCCACAGCATAATTGATTAATTCAAATACATTTTTCTGGGAAATAGTGCCGTTAACTTCATGAATGTCATCTAATGTTATTTTTTCATTAGTATATGCTACTACTTGGTCCAAAATACTTATCGCGTCACGTAAACTTCCATCGCCTAATCGTGCTATTTCAGAGATGGCATCTTCATCAATTTCTATTTTTTCATTATCACAAATATATTTCAAACGATTATATATTTGTTCATCACTTATTTTTTTTAAGTCAAATCTTTGGCAACGCGATAATATAGTTATTGGTACTTTATGAGGATCGGTCGTCGCTAAAATAAAAATAACGTGAGCGGGAGGCTCTTCCAATGTTTTTAATAAAGCGTTAAAAGCACCAATAGTAAGCATATGAACTTCGTCGATAATATATATTTTATATTTTCCCAAAGTTGGAGCTAACTTAACTTTATTATTTATTTCCCTAATTTCATCAACACCATTATTTGAAGCTGCATCCATTTCAATAACATCCATGTTTTGTTCGTTAGTTTGTGTACAACAAACACAGTTTCCGCATGGTATTCCAGTAGAATTATTTTTACAATTAACCAATTTAGCAAATATTTTAGCTATTGTTGTCTTTCCACATCCTCTTGGTCCAGCAAATAAATAAGCATGATTTATTTTGTTGTTAATAACAGAATTTTGTAATGTTTTAACAACTACTTCTTGACCAGCCACTTCATCAAATGTTTTTGGTCGATATTTTCTATATAATGCTTGATACATGCTACTCACCTCGACTAATTAATTATAACATTTTTAACAATTTTATTAAAGACTTTAATTTCTTTTTTTATTAAAGAATTTTTTCAAAATAGCAAGACATTCATTTTGCATGATTCCTTTTTCGATAGAAATATTTGTTTTATCAAGTACTGTAGCAATACTTTCTACACCACCATAATTTTTATTTGAAATTCCATATACTATTTTTTTTATTCTAGATTGTATTATTGCCCCGCAACACATTATACATGGTTCAACAGTTACATAAATAGTACAATCATTTAATCGCCAATTTTTAACTTTTCTACATGCTTTATCTATAGCTAAAATTTCAGCGTGCTGAGTAGCTATATTACTTTTTTCTTTTTTATTATATGCACGAGCAATAATTTTATCATTTTTTACAATAACCGCACCAATTGGAACTTCATTTTTTTTATATGCTTTTTTAGCTTCTTTTAACGCTTCAATCATAAATTTATCCATATTATCACCTATACAAAAAAAGCACACACATTTAGAGGTTCTTATGGCTGCTGTCTTCCGACTCTGACCAGGTTCAAACATAAATGTTGTGCATATATAATATACATTAATGACAACAATAAATCAATCAAAAAACAAGCATTTTTCTATTTTTTAAAATTATATAATATTTTTGTTCTAATTTTTAAATTTTATATAAATTATCATTCTAATTTTAAAAATTGAGTGAAACAGGAATATTTTATTTATATAGTTCCACGTGAAACATTAGTTATTTATAGTTCCACGTGAAACATTAGTTATTTATAGTTCCACGTGAAACATTAGTTATTTATAGTTCCACGTGAAACATT
>CALVVR010000005.1 GCA_944363915.1 uncultured Bacilli bacterium
TTCTCAACCTAGGCATACTGTAAATAGTTCTATTTCTCAACCTAGTCCTTCTGTAGCTAGTTCTACTTCTCAACCTAATCCTTCTGTAACTAGTTCTATTTCTCAACCTAATCCTTCTGTAAATAGTTCTACTTCTCAACCTAGTCCTTCTGTAACTAGTTCTATTTCTCAACCTAGTCCTTCTGTAACTAGTTCTATTTCTCAACCTAGGCATACTGTAAATAGTTCTATTTCTCAACCTAGTCCTTCTGTAGCTAGTTCTACTTCTCAACCTAGTCATACTGTAAATAGTTCTATTTCTCAACCTAGTCCTTCTGTAGCTAGTTCTACTTCTCAACCTAATCCTTCTGTAAATAGTTCTACTTCTCAACCTAGTCTTAATGTTTCTCCAACTTCAAATAACCAGCAAGAATTAAATATAGTTAATCCTTTAAATCCTGATGAAACAATAAAAACAGAAACATTAGTAGAAAAAAAAGTTACAGAAGAAAGTGATAACATCAATAATAACAATGATATAACTGAAGAAAAGCCTAAAAAGAAAAAGTTAAATCCAATTTTATTAATTTTATTAGTTGTAGTAATAGTAGCAGTTGGTGTGGTTTTATATTTTACATTCTTTAACAAGTCAGAGAGTCCTAGTACTCCAAATACACCTAGCACACCAGAAACTCCTACTCCTCCACAAATAACTTTGAATGATATTTTAAATAATTTTAACAGCAATGAAACCATTAATCAATTAAGAGAAACTAGTGATATAACAGCTAGTATCAATGATAATCAAATTATTATTGATGTTGCAACTGATGAGCAAAGTAAAAATTATATATTCACATTAGAAAATAGAGAACTTATCTTCGAAATAGATCAAAATGATTTAGTAAGCAATCTATTATTTATAATAATTTGTGATAATATTGGCCAATTTCACGGACTAGAAAGTAGTGAAGTTGCTAATTACCTATCATCAATTGACTTAAATACTACTTCAGTTAATGGAATAACCTTAATTCAATCAGAAAATGGTACTTATCAAGCAAGAATTAATATCGATACTAAAATTGATACATCCAGTTTGAATACAATGTACATTGAATTATCAGACTTAGAAAGTTATCGTGATTTTATTGAAGGTTCAGGAACTGCACAATTACAAAAAGGAAATTTAATGTTCTATAAAGAAGGAAACGAAAATACATCTACTATTCTAATTGCAGAAAAAGATAACTTAACTGAGTTAACATATAATAGTATTTTATCAGTAATTGAATTATTATACCCTAACGATTTAGCAAACTTTAAAACAAGTTATCCTAGTTTAGAAACAATTTCTTTTGATCGTTATACCATTACTATTAATCCAGAATTAAATGGGTCTTTACAAACATTATATAGTCAATATGAAAATGAATATAAATTTATTTTAATAGAAATAAATAAGAGTTTATAATAGCTCTTATTTTTTTACAAAAAAAATGATAAATAGCAACTATTTACCATTAATTTTTTCTTAAATAATCATTAAATTTTTTAAAAGCCTTAGTTTCTAAATCAGTTTTATCCAATTCCTCGAATAATTTTTTTTGATCACGTGATAGTTTATCTGGCATAATTACATTAAGAACAACATACATATCTCCTTTACGATAACTATGAACATCCTCAATGCCTTTTCCTTTTAAACGTAACTTATCACCAGTATTACTACCAGATTCAATTGTCAATTTTACATTTCCTGATAAAGTCGGTATTTCTTTTTTACATCCTAATACAGCTTCAGTAACAGTCAAAGGAACCTCTAAGTATATATCTGTACCATCACGTTCAAATAGCTCGTGTTCACGAACACGATATTCTAAATATAAGTCACCATTACCAGCTGATCCATATTCTCCATATCCAGCAATTCTTTGTTGATTACCATTATCTACACCAGCAGGTATTTTAACTTCAACATCTTTATTTACTCGAATCTTACCAGTTCCAGAACATTTACTACAACTTCTTTTATAAGTTCTTCCCTTACCAGAACATTTAGGACAAGTTGTTTTAGTCATAAATGATCCAAGTAAGGTTCTTTGCTCAGTAGTTACGGTGCCTGTTCCATGACAATTAGAACAAATATCTTCATCAAAGCCACCTTTACCATGACAAGAATCACATTCCTCATAGGTATCCACATTGATATTTTTTTTAGTACCAAAAGCTGCTTCTTCAAAACTCAAATCAACACGTATGATACGATCTCTTCCTCTTGATTTTCCCCTACTACTATTAGTGTGGCCACCAAAATTAAACCCAAAGCTTGAGCCAAATAAATCGCTAAAGATATCCGAAAAATCAAAACCTGAAAAATCGTAACCACTACTACCATTATTTTGAAATGCTGCATGACCATATTGATCATATTGTCTTCTTTTATTTTCATCAGACAAAACAGCATAGGCTTCTTGACATTCTTTAAATTTTTCAGCGGCATTCTCTTCTTTTGATACATCAGGGTGATATTTCTTAGCTAATTTACGAAAAGCTGATTTTATCTCATCTTGAGTTGCCGTTTTCGAAACGCCTAATATCTCATAATAATCTTTTTTCATACTTCACCTTCTTTACATTAAATCTTTAAATTGTTCAATAAGTCCATCAAACATTTTAATAGCACTTTCAATTACTTCTTTTTTAGTAACATCAATTCCAGCCATTTTAAGCTCATTAATAGGATAATCACTACCACCACTACTTAAAAATTTAAGATAGTTTCCCAAGAATCCCTCTTTTTTATTTAATATGCCATCAACAATATAACAAGCGCAAGATAAACCAATTGCATATTTATAAACATAAAAATCATAATAGAAATGTGGAATTCTTTCCCACTCATATTTAATTAACTCATCTACCACAACATTAGGGCCAAAATATTTTAAATTCAACTTATAGTATTCATTACATAATAATTCATTAGTTAATATTTCACCTTTTTCATGTTTAGAATGCATATTTCTTTCATATTCCGCAAACATAGTTTGACGATATAAAGTGGCTTTAAACAAATCCATCAAATTACTTAAAATATATTTTTTTTCTTCCTGATCATTAGTATTATTTAACAAATAATAGTTAAGTAATAATTCATTAACAGTAGAAGCAACTTCTGCTACAAATATTGTATAATGCGAATATTGATAAGGATTGTTTAAGCAAGAATAATAAGTATGCATCGAATGACCTAGTTCATGCGCTAAAGTAGAAACATCATTTAAAGTATTTTCATAATTTAACAAAACATAAGGTTTTGTATCATAAAAACCACTTGAATAAGCTCCACCTCTTTTACCAACATTATTATAAACATCAATCCATCGCTCATCAAAAGCTTTATTTAAATTATTGATATAATCATTACCTAAAATACTTAAAGCCTCTAATACTATTCTCTTGCCTTCTTCAAAAGAGTATTCTTTAGCACTTTTTTTAACTAAATCAACATATTGATCATATAAATGAAATTCATCAACTTTAAGAAAATCTTTTTTTAAAGCAAAATATTTATATATTACATTTAAATTATTATTTACTGTATCAATTAAATTATTATAAACTTTTATATCAATGTTATTACTAAATAAAGCAGCTTCTAAACTGGAATTATAATGTTTTAATTTTGCTAAAGTTGTTAGCATTTCGACATTGCCAGCAAAAGTAGAACTAACTGTATTTTTAAATTCACCATATTTACCTAGTATTTTTTCAAATGCTTGCTTTCTTATTTCACGATTTTTAGATTGTAAAAAACCATGATAATTACTTTCGGTTAATTCTACTTCTTGGCCATGTTCATCTGTAATTGTTCCAAATTTTAAATCAGCATCTGTTAGCATTTCAAACGTCTCAGAAGAATTGTCAAACACTTTACTTAAAGATGACAAAGTTTTTTCAACCTCATCATTCAAAATATGTTTTTTAAAACGATAAAGATTTTCTAAAATAAACTTATATTCTTTTAATTTTGGCTCTTGTTTATAAAATGATTTAATTAATTTATAGTCAACGTTCATCATTTCTGGATTAGCATAAGCATCTAATTCTTCATATTCATTTAATAAATTCTTGATTTTGCCTAACATTTCTTGATACTTAGCATTAGTTGTATCCTGATCATGTTTTAAATTAGCATAATAATATAATTTATATAATTTTCTTTCTAATAAACAGGATAGTTCTAAATAATCTAATAAATTTTTAGCATTACTTACTAATATTCCTTTAAATTTAGTAATTTGTTTAATTTCTTTACTTACCTTATTAAAATCAGTTTTCCAGTCACTATCTTTTTTATAAATATGACTTAAATCCCAAGTGTATTTTTCTTCGATTTCTTCGCGTTTACGTTGTGATTTTCCCATTTTTTCTCCTTTACACTAGAAAGTTCTAGTTAATCTAGAACTTCCTTATTTTTCTTCATATTCAGCGTCTTGAACATCAGATTTTTTATCATCAGTATTAGTATCTTTATTCTCTTCACTAGCTTTCTTAGCGGCTTCTTCATAAACTTTAGTTGCAAAAGCCATAGCAGTTTCATTTAATTTATCTTTTTTAGCTTTGATATCATCCATATCATTTTTCTCTAAAGCTTCTTTTAAATCTTTAATTTCTGCTTCAGCTTTTTCTTTATCTTTAGAATCAACTTTATCACCTAAATCTTTAATAGATTTTTCAGTCATAAAGATTAATTGTTCAGCTTCATTTTTAAGATCAGCTTCTTCTTTACGTTTGTTATCAGCTTCACGATTAGCTTCAGCTTCTTTAACCATTTTATCGATTTCTTCATCAGTTAAATTAGTACTTGCTGTAATTGTGATAGCTTGTTCTTTGTTAGTACCCAAGTCTTTTGCTTTAACATTAACAATACCATTAGCATCGATATCAAATGTAACTTGAATTTGTGGTACTCCTCTTGGAGCAGCAGGAATTCCTGTTAATTGGAAACGACCTAATGTCTTGTTGTCGCTAGCCATACTTCTTTCACCTTGTAAAATATGGATGTCAACAGCTGGTTGATTATCAGCAGCAGTTGAGAATATTTCTGATTTACTTGTTGGGATAGTTGTATTTCTTGGAATTAATACTGTGCATACACCACCTAATGTTTCGATACCAAGTGATAATGGAGTAACATCCAATAAAACGATATCGTTAACATCACCAGTTAATACACCACCTTGAATAGCAGCACCCATAGCAACTACTTCATCAGGGTTGACACCTTTAGATGGTTCTTTACCAATTTCGTTTTTAATTAATTCTTGAACTTTTGGAATACGAGTTGAACCACCAACTAAAATAACTTTATCGATATCATTTTTAGTTAATTTAGCATCTTTTAAAGCTTTTCTAACAGGTTCTAATGTACTTTCAAATAAATCATGACATAATTCTTCAAATTTAGCTCTTGTTAAACTCATTTCTAAATGTAATGGTCCATCTTCACCTTGTGATAAGAATGGTAAACTAATTTGAGTAGTAGTTACTCCTGATAAATCTTTTTTAGCTTTTTCAGCAGCATCTTTAATTCTTTGCATAGCCATTTTATCTTTAGATAAATCAATGTTGTTTTCTTTTTTAAATTGTTCAACTAAGTAATCCATGATACGTTTATCGAAGTCATCGCCACCTAAGTGATTATTACCACTAGTTGCTTTAACTTCAAAGACACCGTCACCTAATTCAAGGATAGATACATCGAATGTACCACCACCTAAGTCATAAACTAAAACTGTTTGATTTTCTTCTTGTTTATCTAGTCCATAAGCTAAAGCAGCAGCTGTTGGTTCGTTGATAATCCTTTCAACTTCAAGTCCAGCAATCTTACCAGCATCTTTAGTTGCTTGTCTTTGGGCATCGTTGAAATATGCTGGAACGGTAATAACAGCTTTAGTTACTTTTTCACCTAAGTAAGCTTCAGCAGTTTTCTTTAAATCACCTAAAATCATAGCAGAAATTTCTTGTGGTGTATATTTCTTACCGTTTGCTTCTACTTTTTTATCAGTACCCATCAATCTTTTAATTGAATAGATAGTATCTTTATTAGTTATCATTTGTCTTTTAGCTGCTCCACCAACGATAATTTCTCCGTTTTTAAAAGCAACTACTGAAGGAGTTGTTCTTTCTCCTTCTGGGTTAGCGATAACTTTAGCTTCCCCACCTTCATAAACAGCGACACAACTATTAGTTGTACCTAAATCAATACCTATAATTTTACTCATATAAAATCATTCCTTTCATTCACTAACTTTAACCATTGCTGGTCTTATAACTTTTCCTTTTAAAATATAACCTTTTTGTAATACTTCAAGTACCATACCAGGAGCGACATCTTCTCTTTTTTCAGTCATAATGGCTTCGTGGTAAATTGGATCAAAAGGTTTATTGTTACCATCAATTTCGACAACACCATAATTTTTTAAGACATTAACGAAATTGCAGTAAATCATTTTAAAGCCTGATAAGAATTTTGATACTTCATCATCTAAATTAGTATCATCCATACTTATCGCCCTTTCAAAATTATCTAAAATTGGTAATGTTTCTTTAATTAAATCTTCATTACAAAATTTAAGTAATCTTGCTTGTTCTTCTTCTAGTCTTTTACGATAATTAATAAATTCAGCTTTGCTTCGTAAAAGTTCATCTTCTAATTCTTTTATTCTTTTTTCATGAGGAGGTTCATGATGTTCATGGCATTTACATTCTTGATGATCATGACATTTACATTCTTCGTGTTTTTGTTCAGGATGCTCATGGCACTTGCATTCATCATGTTTATGTTCATGGCATTTACACCCATCGTGTTTTTTTTCATGATGTTTATGATTTTCATGCTCATGATGTTTATGATTTTCATGCTCTGGATGTTTCTTTTCTTCTTCCATTTTATTTACCTTCTTTCATATTTTCTTTAATATATTCTAACAAAGCAACAACTTTATCATATTCCATTCTTTTTGGTCCTACTAAAGCAATTGTTCCTTCTTCACCTTGTGCATCATATTTCATTTTAACTATTGTTACATCATCATCGAATTCAGTTTCACTACCAATGTATATGTTGATACCATTATCATTTTCTTCTATTTTATCAACTATTTCTTTATCCTCAAATTTACTAATTATTTCTCTTATTTTATCAGCATTATTAAATTCTGGCTGCATTAACATATTTTTTCTTCCTGTCATTGTAACAGACTCTTTAGCAAATTCACTAAAAGCATTATAAAAAGCATTGTATAATACTTCATGTTGTTTTACATACATAGAAATAATTGGTTTTACTTCATACTCTAAAACTTTTCCTACTTCATTTAATTGTGTACCAATAATCATTTTATTAATCAAATCAACCGTTTGTTTAATATCATTAATTGACACATTTTCTTCAATAGTTAAGTTTCGATGCTCAACATGACCTTTGTCAGTTATGACAATAGCAATTAAGTTATGCTCATTTATAGGAACTACTTCAACTTTACTAACGCAATTTTCTTTAGATGATTTTCCTAAAACTATAGCTGTTAAATGTGTCATTTCGGATACTATTTCCATACTTTTAGTAATATAATCATCTAACATCAATGATGAATTTTTAAAAATTGTTTGTAATTTTAACATATCATCGCCAGTTAACTTTTTAGGTTCCATAATATGATCAACATAATAACGATATCCTTTTTCACTAGGAACACGTCCTGATGAAATATGTGTTTTTTCTAGTAAACCATTTTCTTCTAGATAACTCATTTCATTTCTAATTGTAGCACTAGAACAATGTAAGGCATCACATATTGATTTAGAACTAACTGGTCTAGCAGTCTTAATATAGTCCTCGACAATAATTTTTAACAAATCAGTTTGTCGTTTATTAAGCATTTATTTCACCACCTTTTAGCAGTCTATTTTCTTAACTGCTACTTCATTATACTATTATATGCTAGCATTGTCAATATATGAGTGCTAAAAAGTTAAATTTTTCACATTTTTTTAACAAAAAAAGCTACTGAAAGTAAAATATTAGTTTTCAATAGCTTTTTAAATATATATTAATTATCTTTACTTTGTAATTTTGTTAAAGTATTTTGGATTACATTAGGTGCAACATTTTCTACTGTGTACCATCCACATTCAGTCATCTTATTATAAAGTAAATGTTGTAATTTTAAAGTTTCTTCTAAACCACATTTTAATGCTTGGTGAACTTTTTCGTTGGATGCTTCTAAAGAGCCATGAACATAAACTTCCATATTACTTTTAAGTAATAAAAGCATATTTTCCATCAATAATTGATCATTCATGATAGCTCACCGCTCAATAAATTCATCAATTCTGTTTTTATGTCTTGATGTATTTTTAATTGACCGCTTAAAAAATTTTTAAGATCAGTGTTTTGTAACAAATTAATTGTTTCATTTACTATTTTAATTAAGTTTTGTTCATGTCCTACAGCGTCTTCAACATACAGTAATTCTTTTTGAGTCATATTTTATCCTCCTTCAATATTATTATGAATCGTTTTTTTTAATTTAAACAAAAAATTAATTAATATTTAAAAAATGTTCATAATAATACTGGTGAATAAATATGTTATATATAATTATTTTTATCTTAAAAATATTAGAAAATGCGTTGGGGACATTAAGATTAATAATTGTATCTAATGGCAAAAAAATAGAAGGTGCAGTCTTGAATTTTATGCTATCTATTGTCTGGGTTATTTCTACTAGTATGGTCGTTATTGACAACAATATTTATAAAGTATTAGTTTTTGCTTTTGGGTCATTAATTGGAAGTTATTGTGGTAGTATTTTAGAAGAAAAAATAGCCTTAGGAAATAATATGTTATTTATTGTTAGTAAAAAGCACAAATTAATCAAAGAAAAATTAAAAGACTTAGATTATGACAATTACTATATCAATGATAACATTTTAATAATCATGACTCCACGTAAAAAAAGAAAAGAAGTTATCAACTTAATATTAAAAATTGATAATAAAGCCAAAATCATTTCTGAATCAGCTAAACAATTAGTCTTTAAATAAATAAGGATTGTCAGTTATAATATTATATTTTTCAAGATCACTTTTCTTTTCATTAATCGTCCATAAAAAAGTTTCTTTTTTATTATATATTTTGCGATATTTATAACTTAAGATATTAAAATTAAAATGATTGTATTTTCTTTTAATATTTATTCCATAGCCAATAATTAAACCACAATTATCATATTTAGTTTGAAAATATTTCACTAAATTATAATTAAAACTAGTAACATAAATATTTAATTTATAATTTTTTATTATATTATAAACTATGTCAGCAAACATTTTAAAACAATTACTTTCTTCTTTTAATTCAATTAATATTTTTTTATTACTATCAATATTATCTAATAATTCTTTTAACGTACATATTTTGCTGGGATATTCTTTAGTTCCAAAATTATATTTAAGCATTTTTTTATATTTCATATTTTTTACTATTCCACTACCATTACTAACCAAATTAATGATCGGATCATGAATAACCACTACCTCTTTATCTTTAGTTATTCTAACATCAAATTCAATTCCGGCAATAAAATCTAGACTTAATGCAGTAAGTAAGGCTTGTTTAGTGTTAGGTTTATATTTACTTATATTACTACCACGATGAGATATTATTTGCATAACTTCACCTAATAAATGATATTCAAAAAACCCGAAAATTTATTCAGGTTTTAAATTAGATTTAATATATTCACATATTTTTTTATTTATTTCATCAACTGATAACATTTTACCATTTTTGCTACATTCTATTTTTTCAAAGCCATATAAATCAACTAATTCTAAATAAGCTTTTTCAGCATTAATTAAATGTTCGGAGTTAGATTCGTGCTGGTCAAATTTCTCTTTTCTATTTTTTCTTATTTCTAATGATACTTCATAAGGCACGTGTAAAAATATTTTAAGATCTGGTTTAGGTAATTCTAAAAAATCGAATTCTAATTTTTCAATCCATTTATAAGTTTTTAATCTTTCTTTTTTATCTTTTACTTTACCTGCTTGATGGGCCATATTAGAGTAAGTATATCGATCTAATACTACGTTATACCCATCGTTTAACATTTCATTTATTTTATTAATATTATATTTACGATCTGCCGCATAATATAAAGAAGCTATTTCAAAACTGACATTAGCAGCTCCTTCAGGAAACCAACCATGACAAACATTTTCTTTTCCTAGATAAGGACCAGCAATTATTTTACCAGTTGGGCTATCATAACAAGGAAAAGAAAAATATTTAAAATTATATTCTTTTAGATTTTCAACTATTTTTTTACTTTGCGTTTCTTTACCTGAACAGTCAGTTCCTTCTATAACAATTATTTTTCCCTTTTTTCTTTCATATAAAACATGTTGATAATTTATTCCATTATCACTATTTTCGCCTAAAACTATTTTATTGTATTTGCTTTTATCAAATTGAGGAAAATAGACATCAGCATCACTTTTTGCATTTATTTCCGTTAAGTATAATCTATCTGCTTTATCAACAAATTGTCGATATAAAGAAGCACCACCGATTATAAAAACATCTTTATCTTTAATGAAATTATTTAACTCATCTAAATTATTAAATTTAATTACTTCATCAGGTAACTTTGTTTTTTCAGAAGATAAAACTATATGAGTTCTTTTAGGAAGAACTCTACCTAGCGAAACAAAAGTGTTATACCCCATAACAATAGTTTGATTTATAGTTTTCTCTTTAAAAAATTTTAAATCATTTGGTAAGTGCCAAATAAGGCCATTATTTTTCCCCAATTCATTATTTTTGCCAATCGCAGCAATTATACTAATCATAACTTCCTCCTACTGTGATATTTCAAATTTAATTGGTCCATGATGTTCATAATCAACTATTTTTATATCATTACAATCTTTAGAATTATCAAACTGATAAAAATCTTTAATATTAGGATTTATCCATAAGCTTGGAGCTTTAATATTTGGTAATGTTTCAAATCTAGCAATTTGTTCTTTAATTCCATCTATTTGATTTACATAAATATGAGCATCTTTAATACTCCAATCAATTGTTCCCGGTTTTAAATCACAAACGTGGGCAATTAAACTAAGTAATACGGCATATTGTGTAACGTTAAAAGGTAGTCCTAAAGGAACATCACAGCTTCTTTGATGAACCCATAAATTCAATTTACCATCAGTAACATCCCACTCACTACTCCAAACACAACTAGGCAAAACTGCTGTTTCTAAATAATCATCTTGCCATAAAGACATTACTAGTCTGCGATCATTAGGATTATTTTTTATTGCATTAATTAATTTATCAATCAATTTAAATTTGTCAACAATATAACCATAAGCAGTTCCAATTGTGTAAGCATATTTTTTATCAAATTTTTTAACAATGTCTTTTTTTACTAATTTACCATCTTCTAAAACCATTTGATTTGCATGCCACTCACCATTTTCATCAATTTGCCATTCATCCCAAATATGAACATTCCTATCTTGTAACCATCTAACGTCATTAGATTGTGCTTGATAAATCCACAGCATTTCTAAAATTGCTTGTCTAAAATATAATTGTTTTGTCGTTAAAACAGGAAATTCTTTTGCTAAGTTGAATTTTAAATGATAACTAGGTATTTTGATCGTATTAGTTCCAGTTCTATTTTCTACTTTTTTTCCTTCTTTTAAAATTTTCTTACACAATTTTATATATTCTTTATCCCATTTTGTCATACTACCACCTATTATCAATTTTAACTTAATTAAATTTTCAAGTCAATAAAATTAACTAAAATTGTATTAGAAATATAAATATAATCAGGATTTATTTTTAGATGATTATTATTAATTAATAATTTACCTTCTTTTAACATTTGTTTTACAATATCAATATTAAAAATATCAATATTATATTTCATTTTAAATTCTAACATATTAATTCCTTCTAATTTTCTAAATCCTAAAATAAACTCATTTTCTATTTTTTCTTTTTTGGATAATTTATGACTTTCTAATATATAATTACCATTTAAATAATTTTGATAAGATTTAGTATTATCATATCTAATACCATCAATATATCCAGATGCACCAATCCCAAAGCCATAATATTCTAAATTATTCCAATAAACTAAATTATGTTTAGAACAATATCCTTTCTTGGCAAAATTGCTTATTTCATAATGAATATAATTATTTAACTTTTGATTAATCAACTGATACATTTGAAAATCTAAATCTTCATCAATATTAGTTACATTATCAATATATATTTTCGTATGTGGTTCGATTATTAAAGAATAAGTCGATATATGATTAACATCTAAACTTAAAATAAACTCTAAATCATCTTCTAACTCTTTTAGAGTTTGATTGGGCATTCCATACATTAAATCAATATTTATATTAAAATTATATTGTTTTAATAAACTAACTAAATTAACTACTTCTCCTTTAGTATGTTTTCTATTTAAAAACTTTAAATGTTTTGGATTAACGGTTTGTACACCTATACTAATTCTATTAACACCATATTTTTTTAATAATTTAATTTTATCTAAGCTTAAATCGACATTAGTTTCAACAGTAAATTCTATTTTTTCAAAATTAAATAATTTAGTTAATTTTAATAATTTTTCTAGTTGGCTAACATTTAATGAAGTCGGTGTCCCACCACCAATATAAATTGTATCAATTAGTTCATTTTTATATTTTTCTTTTATTTCTTTTTCTAATGCAATTAAATAATTATCTATCCATTTTTCATTATAATAAAATTTACAAAAATCACAATATGAACAAATACTTTTGCAAAATGGAATATGAATATATATGGACATTAAATCAACTTCTTTCTTAAAATTTATTTTAATTAAAAAAACCTTTAGTTAAAAGGTTTTTTATTTTAAATGGTGTCCCAGGAGGGATTCGAACCCCCGACCGCTGCCTTAGAAGGGCATTGCTCTATCCAACTGAGCTACTGAGACAAAATAGCTAGAACGTATTAATTATACAACATATTAATCGAATATTCAAGCCTTTTACTTTATTTTTTTTTAAATTCTTGATATAATTATTAAAAGAAAGGTGATGTTTTTGAAAAAAGTACGGAAAGCTGTTATTCCAGTAGCTGGTATGGGAACAAGATTTTTACCAGTAACTAAATCTGTTCCGAAAGAAATGCTACCAATTATTGATAAACCAACTTTACAATATATTGTTGAAGAATGTGTTGCAAGTGGTATTGAAGAAATTTTATTTATAACTAGCCCTTATAAAAGAAATGTCGAA
The DNA here is from genome assembly GCA_944363915.1 of uncultured Bacilli bacterium. Taxonomy (GTDB): domain Bacteria; phylum Bacillota_I; class Bacilli_A; order RF39; family UBA660; genus Faecisoma. The sequence continues at coordinate 13,372 of CALVVR010000005.1, forward strand.
GATCATTTTGATCAAAGTTTTGAACTAGAAACAAGATTAGAAAGAAATAACAAACTAAAAGAATTAGAAATTGTACAAAACATATCTAAAATGTGTAGAATTTATTATACTAGACAAGGAGAGCCATTAGGTAGTGGTCATGCCATTAAATTAGCTAAAAATTTTATTGGAGATGAACCATTCGCTGTATTATATGGTGATGACTTGATGAAATCAAAAACACCGGTTTTAAGGCAATTAATTGATGTCTATGAAAAATATGATTGTAATGTTATTGGTGTTCAAGAAGTTGATCCTAGTCTAGTTTATAAATATGGTATTATTGAATTTGAACAAGGGGATAAAATAAAAAGTATTATCGAAAAGCCTAGTGTCGAAGAAGCTCCAAGTAATTTTGCTGGTTTAGGTAGATATATTGTTAAACCAGAAGTATTTAACGAACTAGAAAAACTATCTAAAGGAAAAGGTAATGAATATCAATTCACTGATGGTATGTTAACCCTAATGAAAAAACAAGATTTCTATGCTTGCAAGTTCGAAGGAACTTATTACGATATTGGTAATCAATTAGGATATTTAAAAGCTAATATTGCTTTTGCTTTAGATAGAGACGACTTAAAAGACGATTTAAAAGCATTTTTAAAAGAGATTAACAACTAATCTCTTTTATTTTGAATATTATCTAATAATAATTTTACAAATTCATCTTTACTAACAGTCGTTGTTTTTTCACTACCATGTTTGCGATAACTTATTAAATTATTATCAACTTCTTTTTGACCTAATATTAAAGTGAATGGTAGCTTTTTAACAACACTTTCCCGCATTCTATAACTCAATTTTTCTTCTCTATTATCTATTTCAACTCGAACATCATTATTTAATAATTCACTATAAATTTCTTTAGCATATTCTAAATGATGTTCATTATTAACAGGTATAACATTAACTTGAACAGGAGCTAGCCAAGTAGGAAGAGCACCTTTAGTTTCTTCTAATATGAAGGCAGTAAAACGATCAAATGTTCCAAAAATTGCTCGATGGATGACAACTGGTGTTTTCTTTTCTCCATTATTGTCGATATAAGTTAATTCAAATCTTCTTGGTAACAAAAAATCTAATTGGCAAGTTGATAAAGTTACTTCTGGTCCTACTGCTGGTTTTACTTCAACATCTAATTTAGGGCCATAGAAAGCTGCTTCACCAATAGCTTCAAAATAAGGGATTCCCAATTCATTTAAAACATCTCGCAATTTATTTTCAGCATTATCCCACATTTCGTCATCATCAAAATATTTTTCCTTATCATTCTTATCTCTTAATGACAATCTAAATTTATAATCTTTGATACCAAAATCTTTATAAACAGCTAAAATTAAATTTACAACTTGTTTAAATTCATCTTTTATTTGTTCTGGTGTTACAAATAGATGAGCATCGTTTTGACACATACATCTTACTCGTTCTAAACCTTTGACAGCTCCAGATGCTTCATATCTAAAATCAGTGGCGAATTCACCAATTCTAATTGGCAAATCACGATAAGAATGTAATTTATTTTTATATATTAACATATGATGTGGACAGTTCATCGGTCTTAAAACAAACTCTTCTTCATCAACTTTCATCATTGGAAACATATTTTCTTTATAATGATCCCAATGACCACTTGTTTTATATAAATTAACAGTTCCTACACAAGGTGTATAAACATGGTTATAACCTAATTTTCTTTCTTTATCATAAATATAATTTTCCAACTGTTTTCTAATAATTGCTCCGTTAGGTAACCATAAAGGCATCCCTGCGCCAACTAATTCATGATTCATATATATTTCTTGTTCTTTACCTATTTTTCGATGGTCTCTTAATTTTGCTTCTTCTAAATAAGCTAAGTGCTCTTTTAATTCTTCTTCTGTTTCATAACAAACACCATATACTCTTTGTAAAGCTTTATTTTTCGAATCTCCCTTAAAATAAGCACCGCTTACTTTAAGTAATTTGAAATGTTTTAATTGCTTAACAGACTCTACATGTGGACCACGGCAAAGATCAGTAAAATCTCCTTGAGTATAACAAGAAATAACTGTGTCATCACTCATATTATTGATTAAATCAATTTTATATGGATCATTTTTAAATTTTTCTAAAGCTTGTTCTCTTGTTAATTCTTCACGATATATTCTTTTACCATCTTTAGCGATTTTTTTCATTTCTTTTTCGATTTTTTCTAAATCACTATCTTTTATTACTTCATCACCTAAATCAATATCGTAATAAAATCCTTCTTCAATAACTGGTCCTACCCAAAATAAAGCATTGGGATATAAGTGTTTAACAGCTTGCGCTAAAAGATGAGCACAGCTATGATTTAAAATATTTAATTTTTCATCTTCTTTAATATTTTTTAACATAACTTTTCCCTCCTAATTCATCAACTTTAGAACTACGATTAATTTCGTTTAAAATTTCAATTGTTCCTTCTATTTGCTCTTTTTCATATAAAAGCATTTGCATTCTTCCCCATAAATTAATTAATTCAGATAATTGATAAATCCTAACTTTCTTTAACTCTGTAATTTGGTTTTCAACAGTTCCTAAACTTCCTAACCTTCTAAGTTCTTGGGGATTAATATATGGCGCAACATCGCCATGGCAATCACTAACTAATAAAATTTTATTAGTCAATACTAATTCAATGTTAGCTGAAACGAACTCAAACGATAAAGCTAAAACATAAGGATTATCAAAACTTTTCAAATGTTTATGAGTTAAATTATTGCAATCAACATAATGGCCATCATTTAAATATTGAATGACAAATTCCTCCATTTTAATCGTATCTTTGGTTTTATCAAACCTATCTAATTTTTTCTTTTTCATAAATTACTCCTCAAAAATATAAAAACACTCCTCAAATAAAGGAGTGTTTAAAACACGGTACCATCCTAATTGGAACTTAATTAAAATAACGGAATTAACCGGAAACCTCTTTCGAGCTCTACTCCTAGGTAGTAACTTTTAAATCTTATTATTGGTCTTTCACCATCACCAACTCGCTTAAAACAGTCTTTTAAAAGTCATGTCCTAATCAACATATTTACTTATATTCTAACACATTAATCTTTTTTGTCAATAAGTTTTAACATTTAAATTATAAATATTATTAACATTATCTTCTAAACTTTCGGGAACAGTAATCATATTTTTATCACCATCAGATATATAACGATTATTTTCCAAAATTTCAAAATTCATTTCAATATCAAATTCAACACCGTTATTATCATAAGCTCTAATTCGCTTTAAGAATGTCTTATCAAAATTAGAACTAAATGGTGAAGACTCTGCTTCCCAACCTACTCTTAAAGCCGATTCTGTTTCATATTCCTTACCATTGTAACTACCATTTAAAATAACGGAAAAATTTTCATGGTCTTTATCATATGGTGAACCAAAAGGAAGAGCCACAATATTAACATACTTCCCAGGAATATATTTATCTAATAAGTTATATAAACTACCAATTTCTTGAGCTGATTTTTCTTTAGAGATTGTCGTGAAATCAGCATGAGAATAACTATGATTACCAACATCATAACCATGGTCAACCAACCAATTCAATATTTTTTCATTATATTCACTTTGTTGAAATAATCCGCCATTGACAAAAAAGGTTGCAGTGACATTAAAATCAGGATATTTTTGTTTAAATTGTTCTAGTACACCAACTGCTGAATTAGGATCAATAATAATTTCACCATTTTCATCTAATCCAGTTACTTTAATACTATTTTCAAGTCCATCATCAAAAGTTAAAACAATCGGACTATATCCAGCTTCAACATCGACAATTCCATTAATATAATCTTCTAATCTAATCATCCGATAACCACTATTATAATAAAACTCTAAATCATTAATAAATGCTTCTTTCGTTCTTTGATAACCATCTTTATCAACGTTACCACCAGTATATTTATTATCAGTAATATTATGAATACCATGATACATCATAATAGGTACATCACCTAATTCATTAACTTTTAATTCTTCATAATTTATACCTAATGAAACATAAATAGTTAAAGTATCATTTTTATTTATTTCTTGATCTACTTCAATACTTTGATCAAAAATTTTATCTTTTTCGAAAGAATTGACTTGTTCTTCGATTACTAAATTTAAATTATTCTCTTTTGCAAACGCTTCAGCCTCTGCTACCGTTTTATTAGTTAAGTCAATCATCAAGGTATTATCCTTAGGTTTTAATAAATAAATAACAGCTCCAACTATTAAAATTAAGACTATAATAGCGACAACAATTCGATCATATCGCAATTTTCTTTTCATAACTTCACCCACCATAATATATTATACACCCAATCAATAATTTTATAAATACATAAACTAATATTAGGTGATATATATGTTCCATAGGTGGTCTCGAAATACTTGGTGTTTATGCTTACTTACTCTTATTATTATTTTTTGTTGGCAAGTTTTTATAACTTTCTTCATTATCACTCGTTTTAATTTACTTTTACTATTTATTTTATGGTTACTTATTTTATATGCTTTGTTCAGAATAATATGGTGAAATTAAATTTTCTGTTTTAAATAACAAATCCATCATCTTGCTTATTTCACTTGTCATTACATAGACACTCTTATTAAAATCCAACTTAGATGGCAATGCTATCAAAATAAATAATAATTTACGTTCATCTTTTTGTAAAGGGTAATTTTGTTCATAATATTTTAATATATCTTCAAAATTATAGTCTAAACCATGTCGTTTATATAAAATATATAAATCAAAGATGGGTATTCCTATTTTAGCTTTATCCCAACTAATTAAATAACTCTGCTCATTTTTAATAAAATGGCTTAAATCTAAATTATTGTGTAGTACTACTACTCTTTGCTTTGTTTTTTCCTTAACTAAATCATACCAATTATCAACTTCATAATTGCAAAAATTTAAAGCATTAAAAATTCTTGAGATATTTCTAGCTAACGTATATTCACTAGGACTCATATAAACATGTGTATCAATTAAAGTAATTACATCAGTATAATAACTGTTTAAATATTCAATATTGTTTTTTATATCCTCATATATTTGCTTATAATCATCGAAATCTACTTCTTTATAATGTGTTGTTTTATTATGTAATAAACTAATTAAATTAATTAAATCTAACATTTTTTGTTCATTAGGATAATCAGTATCATCTAAATACTCAGTAATTTCATATTCTTCCTCTTCATCATTTAGGGTTTTAGGATAATAATTAAAACTACGTGACTTTAAATAGTCGAAAATTTTTTTGTTTTTCAAATTCTTTTTAATTACAAAACGCCCCATCTCTGTATCAACGATGGTTGCTTTACCATTAGTTATATAGCGATGGGGTTTTATTTTATATTTTTTTAACAATTCGTTAATTTGTTTCATGAACAGCTGGTATTATTAATTTATCGCCTATTTTAAGTTCACTAATATCATTATATTGTTCCAATAATTCTTTGTTAATGTTATATTTTAAAATTATACTATCTACCGTATCATTTTCTTTAACTATACAAACTCGATACGTCGTATATGACTCGTTGCTGTCATCAAAATTATCAAACAATGTTTTTACTTCCTCTGTATCTAATCTTGACATTGATTCAACATTTTCTTCTTTAGATACTGCTTCTACTTTTTCATCTTCATATTTAAATGGTGGTAATATTTCTTCCTCTTTTAAATTATCCAAACCAATCTCAATACTAACACTCAATAAATTATCATTAACAATTTCATAGTAAAAATCATCGATAGTAATATTCATATCATCTAAAATATAACGTTCGCTCATTTCAATATTGACAGGAATATTATATTTAAATTCTTCAGTATTAATACTAACATCATTTATTTTATAACTACCACTAATAACTAAATTACCTTTGACTTTCCTATCTTCCAAATCAAGTTGGTGGTCTAAAGCAATACTAGTTATTTCAGCAATATTAGTTTTAAAAGGTATATCTTTTTTTAAAGGCACTGTTTTTTTCATCTTATCACTCCCATTAAATTATATGAAAGATAGGATCTTTTATACATAAAAAAACTGTTAAAAATACTTAATTATTCAACAGTTTTAAAATTTTTATAATGTTTATTATTTTGTTTTATAATAAACAGTTTATTTTTTATAGATTTAGAGTGAAAAATATCAATGCTTTTACGATTGCATTCAAGTACTTTTTTTACTCTTTTTCTAAATGTTGTTTCTTTTAACAATTCAGGGCATTGTTCTATCAAAGCGTTTAAACTAGCAAAATAAAATTCATCATTAACTAAGGTTTCTATATTAGCATCAAAATCCTCTTCAGAAATTCCGTCAGAAAGATATGTTAACAAAATATAATCATAACCAATAGATCTTCTTACAAACTCTTCATAATGTTTAAACCGGTGATAAGATATTTTACGGCCAAATTTAATTTTAGTTCGTATAAACATTTCATTTAATATTAAAAATTCAACCAAACTATTATCATCCATCTGATTCAGTTTCAAAATCAAAGTATTATAAATATCATAATAAAATTTTTTCGTCTTTTGATTATCGTAATCAGCTTTATTTCTAACATAACTAATTAAATCATATAATTTTTCTTTAACATTTAAATCAGCATAATTAATTTCAGTATAAACTTCAATATAATTAAAAGCTATATTTAAAAAATCTTCATCAAATATATAGTTATCAAAATCACCATTAAAAACAGCTTTATAAATATTATCATTGTATAAATATGATTGTAAAAATTTTGTATAGTAGTAAGATCTAATTTTATCGTTATCAAACATTTTTAATCACCTTATAAACTTCTTTAAAATTTTTTACTTTAATGAAGTTTATATTATTTTTAACTTCATCAGGTAATTCATCTAAATCTTGGTCATTATCGTTAGGAATAATTACAGTCTTTATTCCGCTTCTTAAAGCTCCAATTGTTTTTTCTTTTAATCCACCGATAGCTAAAACATTACCACGCAAAGTGATCTCACCAGTTAAAGCTAAAGTATTGGGAATTTCTGTTTTAGTCAAAGCACTAAAAATAGCTAAAGTTAATGCAATACCAGCACTCGGTCCGTCTTTTTTTATTGCTCCTTCTGGAACATGAATGTGAATATCATTGTTAATTAACTTATCATAACTAATATTATATAAATTGTAATTAGATTTTAAATAACTTAAAGCAATTGAAGCACTTTCTTTCATAACTTCCCCTAAACTACCAGTCAAGATTAAGTTACCTTTACCTTTAAAATAATTAACTTCAATAGGCAAAGTATCGCCACCATAAATAGTATAAGCTAATCCGTTAACAACTCCAACTTGCGATTTAGTTTTAGTATTAAATTTATATTTTTCTTTTCCTAAATATTTTTCTAACACTTTATCGTTTATATTGATTTTATTAATTTTAATATCATTTGTGACAATCTGAGTCACAATTTTTCGAACTAATTTATCTAACTGTCGCTCTAATTCTCTAACACCAGCTTCTTTAGTATAATTCCTAATTATTTTTAAAATTACATCATCACTAATATTGATAAAATTATCATTCAAACCATTTTCTTTAATAATTTTAGGTAATAAATGCTTAGTTGCAATATCAAACTTTTCAAATTCGGTATACCCAGAAATATTAATTATCTCCAATCGGTCTTTTAAAGCCTCAGGAATATTTTCAATATAATTAGCCGTTAAAATAAATAATACATGTGATAAGTCAAAATCTTCTTCAATATAATTATCACTAAAATATTTATTTTGTTCTGGATCTAATACACTTAATAAACTACTAACCGGGTCATTGTAATATTCATTACTCATTTTATCAATTTCATCAATTAAAAATAGTGGATTACTGCTTTTAGCTTTTTTTAAAGAACTGATAATTCTACCTGGACTAGCACCAACATAAGTTTTACGATGACCTAAAATTTCTGACTCATCTTTTATTCCACCAACTGACATTTTAACAAAATTTCTATGCATTGCTTTAGCAATACTAAATGCTAAACTAGTTTTACCAACACCAGGAGGGCCAACTAAACAAATAATCGGACTATTATTACTTTTACTTAATTTTTTTACAGCTAAATATTCAATAATTCTTTGCTTAACTTCTTCTAATCCATAATGAGATTCATCTAAGGAATCTTTTACATTTTTTAAATCACCATTATCTTTGGTAAAAACGTTCCAAGGTAAATCAAGTAACCATTCAATATAATCTCTAATTACATTAATCTCTGGTGACATACTAGATCCTGTCTCATAACGACTCAATTCAAAATTTAATCTTTCTTTTATTTTTTTTGGACAATCCAATTTTTTAATTTTTATTTTTAACTTTTCAACATCACTATCTTTATTAGATGATTCGCCTAATTCTTCTTTAAGTAGTTTTATTTTTTCCTTTAATAAATATTCTTTCTGACTATCATCCATTTCTTTACGAATTTTCATATCAATTTTTCGTTCAATTTGAAACATTTCTTTTTCTTGGTAAATATCTTTTAATAACATTTCTCCACGAACAGCTGGGTTAATTGTATTTAAATATTCTAACATTTTTTCCTTAGAATTTATCAGCGTTGGAACCACAATATCTGTAAATTTATCTAAGCTTTTTTCTTTTTCAATTAAAGGAAACATACTATTACTAATATAAGGTATATTTTTAACATAACTTTTAATTTCTTTAACTAATTTATTAATAATAAATTCTTCTTTATCTACTTTTTCAACTTCAATCTCACTGACAATCGATTCCAAAGGTTCTTTTAATTTATTTAAATTTAAAAACTCGGTAATTTTAACTCTTCTTAGACCTTTTATATCAACTCGATTATTACCATTAGGTAACACTAAATTATTTTCTATTTTTGACAAAACACCAATTTTAGGCAAATTTCGACTATCATATTCACTAACCACTAAGATATAATTATCATGGAATAATAATGACATGTCGATTACATTATTATCAGTATTTTTGGAATCAAATTCTAATTTTAAAGTATTTTGCGGCAACAACACAATACCTTTTAAAAGGATTACTGGTAAATTATATTTTTTCAAACAAATCACTTCCTTTTAAACTGATTACTATTATAGCATAAAAAAAGAATTATTCATCTACTATTTATTGGCATTTTTTAAATTAAAAAAACAGAGTATTTAAAACTCTACTTTTTCATTTAATAATTCTTCTAAATTAACAATTTTTAAATCTTTAGAATTGATATATTCAATAATTAAAGGTAATTGTTCAATCGTAGTTTTATTGATTTTTAAAGTAATAATACTGCCATTTTTTAAATCTTTTTTTATTTCGATCAAAGGATTAATATTAGTAATAATATTAGGTTTTATCGTATAACTTTGGTTATTTTTACAAATATTAAGTAAATCTTCATTATCTATTTCAGTATAACAATAAGTATTCTTTTGGTTTCCTATTTTAGTTACAATCGTATTCATCCAACTAATTCCACTAACATTGTATTTATAGTTATAACCTAAATTACCAATTAAAAATCCTTCATTAATTAAAGCAATTATTTTTTCATTGTTATTTTCAAACCAATTGCCATCAATATAAAAAGTACTACTTATTTCATACTTCTTTAAAATATTAATTACTTCATCAATATTATCATTTTTTTCTATTAAAAACAATAAGCTTACTTCTTTTTTTTGCATATTACCACTTACTATATATTTATCATACATTTCTTTAACACTAACATCTGGCTCTATTTCCTTATAAACCAATAGATTACTATTAAAATTATTTATCTTTTTCATTTTTTTATAACTTTGTTTAATATCAACTTCCTTTCCAAAAATACCAGGAATAACATTATTATTACTTACGATAGCATTAATTGGTTTAATTTTATATTGACTAGCAACAATTTCAATTTCATTTAAAATATCATCATTTTCTTCAATAACAGTTGTTATTTTTTCGGTATATAAAAAACTAAAACAAATTAAACTAATTAATCCAATTATTTCAAATGTTTTTTTCAAAATATCACGTATAATCAATCTTAAGGAAATTAATCCAAATTTGATTGATTCTCCTTTCTATCAATATTTGAATTATTATACAACTAGTTGTATAATAATTCGCGCACTGTGGATTTGTTTCTATTTTATTACAGCCATTTATTTGGACTGGTTCTAGGTGACTCAAACCACAGATTTTTAATTTAATTGTTAATTAGTTAGTTAACACGTTAGTTCCTACTAATCGATGTTTTATTATATTACGTGATTACATAATTAGAAATCCTGTGTCAAACTTACAGTGCAAACAAAACTAATTTAAGGAGGTGCTTATCAATGATATACTATGTTGGTATTGATATATCAAAGTATAAACACGATTTTTGTATTATTTCAAATACAGGCGAAATAATTGTTGAAAATTCTTCGTTTGAAAACACCAAAAAAGGATTTCAATTCTTATTGGACCAATTGAAACCCTATAATAAATCTGATGTCCACATTGCTTTTGAAGCAACAGGACATTATTCTTTGAATTTGGAACTGTTTTTATCCAATCAAGGTTATTCATTCGTGAAAATGAATCCCCTTGTCGTTCACCAGTTTTTAAAAGCTCGTAGCTTACGAAGAACTAAAACTGATAAAGCTGATAGTTTAACTATCGCTAGCTATCTCATGTCTGTTCCTTATAAACCAAATTCATATTTATTATACAACATTTTTACATTAAAGTCACTATGTAGAACAAGAGAACAATTAATTAAAGAAAGAAGCAAATTTCAAGTCCTTTTAACCAATGAATTAGATAAAGTTTTCCCTGAATTAAAACCTTTCTTTAATAACAAAATATCTGAAACTTTACTTTATATTTTAGATAAATATAAAAACCCTAAACATATATCATTAATGAAGGATTTTGATTCTTTAAAAAAATTATCTCATGGCAAATTTTCTTATGCTAAATTTGCTAAACTTAAAGAACTTGCTAAAAACACTATTGGTCATTATGATGATAATAATGACTTACTTATTTCTACTTTTGTTTCTCTTATCTACGACTTTAATAATAAAATTGATCCAATAGATAAACAAATTTCAACAATTATCAAAGAACTTAATCCTAGAATGTTATCCATTCCTGGACTTGGTGAAATATCTGCTGCTACAATTTTATCTGAATATGGAGATATCAAAAATTTCCTTTCTCCTAATAAGATGTTAGCTTTTGCTGGATTAGAACCTAGTATCATAGAGTCTGGAACTCTTCAGTCTAATGGTAAAATGGTTAAGCATGGTTCTGGACACCTTAGATATTCGATTATGAATCTTGCAATGATTACCTTAAGATATTCACCAACATTTTATGATTATTACCTTAAGAAGCGCTCTGAAGGTAAATGTCATCGTGTCGCTTTATCTCATGTTTGTAAAAAATTGATTAGAATTATTTACTGTTTAGAGAAAAACGATATTGAATTTAATCCGTCTTTACTTAAATAAAATTTTATATAAAATTTTATTTAACTCCAAAAATTTTAAAAATTACAGTTTTTGGAGTCTTTTGGCGTTGGATTCTCTTCCAATTATTGACTTTTTTCATTTTTTTTAAAAATACTATTGACTTTTAATAGTTAGTCACCTAATAAACTATATGAAATTATTTTAACTTTTTCACCATTTTAGGTATATTTCATAAACTAAACTGAAAGGAGAATTTATATGTATCCAAATTATCAGAATGTACCAAATAATCATATGAATAATTATAAAAATAACACTAACATGTCATATCCTAATGATGAAAGATTTATTGGTGGATTTGCTTTCCCATTTTTATTAGGTGGTGTGACTGGAGCTGCACTAGCGCCAAATTTCTGGCGTCCACCATATAATCGTCCACCTTACCCATACCCACCTTATCCATACTATGGACCATATTATCGTTAAAAAAAACTAGATTATTGAAGTGAATCTCAAATGGTTCACTTCTTACTCTAGTTTTTTTATAAATTTATTTTTTAATATAGACTCTAAACTATATTAAAAAATAAAATAACTCCAATTATTTAGCTTCTTCTAAAGCTCTAGTTTCACGAATCACAATAACTTTAATCGTTCCCGGATATTGTAAAGTTTCTTCGATTTTATTTTTAATATCACGAGCTATTTTATAACTAGCTGCATCATCAATTTTATCTGGTTTAACAATAACTCTTAATTCACGACCAGCTTGCATAGCATAAGATTTTTCAACACCAGGAATTTCATTACCAATTTTTTCTAATTCTTGTAATCTTTGAACATAATTTTCTAATGAATCATTTCTAGCCCCAGGACGAGAAGCTGACAAAGCATCAGCAACCGCTACTAAAACAGATATAACACTAGTTGCTTCCTTATCTCCGTGATGTGATTCGATTGCATTGATAACTATATCGTTTTCTTTATATTTTTTAGCTAAACTAGAACCTAAATCAGCGTGTGATCCTTCTACTTCGTGATCGATAGCTTTCCCAATATCATGAAATAACCCAGCTCTTTTAGCTAATGCGACATTTTCACCTAATTCACCAGCCATAATACCAGCTAAATGAGCTACTTCAATTGAATGTCTTAAAGCATTTTGACCAAAGCTAGTTCTAAAATATAGTTTACCTAATAATTCTTGTAATTCCGGATCAACTTTAGTAATACCTAACTCAAATAGAGCTTCTTCACCATATTCTAATAATTTTGCTTTCATCTCTTTAACGGTTTTATCATATATTTCTTCGATTCTTCCTGGATGAATACGACCATCTTTAATTAAAGCTTCAATAGCAACACGTGCTATTTCACGACGATATGGATCAAAACTTGATAAAACAATTGCTTCAGGAGTGTCATCAATAATTAAGTCAACACCAGTAACAGCTTCGATTGAACGAATGTTTCTTCCTTCACGTCCAATTAATCTTCCTTTCATATCATCATTAGGTAAATTCACAACTGTAACTGTTTGATCACCAGCTACATCACCAGCATATTTTTGCATTGAACTAATTAATAAACTTTTAGCTTTTTTATCAACTTCTAATTTTGCTTCAACTTCCCTATCTTTAATATAAGCCGCTATTTCTAAATTCATCATTTCTTCTACTTTTTTCATAACTAAATCTCTTGCTTCATTTTTAGAATAACCAGCTATTTTTTCTAACAAATCTACTTGTTCTTTTTTTATTTCCTCCACTTTATCTTGTTCTTTTTGAATTTCTCTTTGTTTATTTACTAAATTATTTTCTCTTTCTTCCAACATTTGCTCACGATTTTGTAAGGTTTGATCTCTTTTATCAATATTACTTTCTCTTAAAAGTAATCTTTCTTCAGATTCTTTAAGTTCACTTTTCTTTTCTTTCATTTCCTTTTCAAAATCTATTTTTAACTTATGAGCTTCTTCTTTGGCATCTAATAAATAATTTCTTTTTATTTTATCTGCTTCTTTATTAGCTTTATCAATTATTGACTCTGCTTTTTTATCAGACATATTATTTCTAATATAATTTAGTATAATCATTATAATGATTCCGACAAAAAGTCCCAATATTACAAATAAAATGGATAGTATAATATCATTCATATATTACCTCCACTTTCTATTAGAGTATTAACTCTATTATTATTTTAATATTTATAGGAAAATAAGTCAAGTAAAATATCATAGATACAAATTTTTAAAATAAACTAGATTTTTATTTAAAAATAAGATATAATTATTTTATAGAATAACGAGGGTGAATATTATGTTAGGAAAAATTGTTTATATAAGTAATAACATGGCACATGTTAAAATACCACCTAATGTAAAAGTATCAACTAACTTAATGAATATGCATGTTATTTTTGAAGATGAAAAGAAAAAAGTTTTAGGCGAAATTGACGATATTAGCCAAGATTTAATAAAAATAAGATTCTTAGGAGAAATTGTCAATAATCAATTTGTTGGTGGTGTCATTAGAAAACCAACCATTGAATCAAATGTAAGAATGATTAATAGTGAAGAATTAAAACTGATAATTGGTTATAATGACAAAAATAGTTTTATGTTAGGAACTAGTGCTTTATACGATAATTATCCAATCATGGTTAATATTAATGAATTATTTTCTAATCATATGGCCATTTTTGGTAACAGTGGTTCTGGTAAATCATGTGGAGTAGCACGTCTTTTACAAAATGTCTTTAAAAACCCTAATTTTAAACCATATAAAGCTAACATCTTTATCTTCGATGCTTATGGTGAATACCATAATGCTTTCTCTAACTTTAATGATATTGATGCTAACTATCAATTTAAATATTATACAACTAATAAACAAGATACTGTAGGACAACCTTTATTAATTCCTTTATGGTTATTAGATAATGACGACTTTGCTATTTTATTAAATGCTAGTGAGCATGCCCAACTACCAATTATTGAAAGAACCTTAAAATTAGTTAGAATTTTTGCTGCTAGTGATGATATGGCATTAAAATATAAAAATCATTTAATTGCTAAAGCTATTATGAATATTTTATATACCAATCAAAGTGCTAGTAGTAAACGAAATGATGTCTTTGCTATATTCAATTCTTGTTCAACGCCACAATTTAATCCTGAAGCAGTTTTACAAGGTGTTGGTTACACACGAAAGTTTAGAGAATGTTTCTTAATTAATGATCAAGATAATTTTTCTGAAAGTGTTTTATTATCTGAATATGTTTCAAGTTTTATCGATGAAAGTCTAGATCAATACGAAGAAACGACAATTAATTATTTTACTTTAGAAGATTTAGAAAAAGCTTTGAATTTTACCTTAATTTCTGAAGGGTTATTAAGAAATGAAAAAGCTTATAATAGTGCTATTACTTTAAAAGTAAGATTACATTCAATCATTATTAGTGAATATGCTAAATACTTTAACGTCCCAGAATTTATGACTATTGATCAATATATTGCCAATTTAATTAGTAGTAATAATAAAAAAGCTCAAATTATTAATTTTAATTTGGAAGATGTCGAAGATTGGTTTGCTAAATTTGTAACTAAGACTTATGTTAAATTATTATTTAATTACACCAAAAATATGAGTAATCGCGCAACTATCCCATTTCATATTTTCATTGAAGAAGCTCACCGTTACGTTCAAAAAGATAATGATACATTTTTACTTGGTTATAATATTTTTGATCGGGTTGCTAAAGAAGGTCGTAAATACGGTTTGATTCTTGATCTTATTTCACAAAGACCTGTTGAATTATCAGATACAGTTATATCTCAAATGTCTAACTTCTTAATATTTAAAATAACTCACCCATTGGATGTTGAATATATTCAAAAGATGTTGCCTAATATCAGTATTGATATTGTTGAAAAACAGAAAAGTTTACAGCCTGGTACCTGCATGGCATTTGGAAGAGCTTTTAAAATACCAATGATTGTTAGAATGCAAATGCCTAATCCAATGCCTGAAAGTAGTAACTGTGACATTATGAGTACATGGTAAAAAACATTGGTTATTTTTGACCAATGTTTTCTTTATCATCTTTTTTTAAACCATAATGAACTCTAATTTTATCTTCAATTTCTTTCGCCAACTGTGGATTTTTCTTTAACAATTCTTTAACATTTTCTTTACCTTGACCAATCTTTTCACCATTATATGAATACCAAGCACCACTTTTTTCAATAATATTAGCATCGCTTGCTAAATCAACAAGCTCCCCTTCATGTGATACTCCCTCACCATACATAATATCGACAGTACAAGATTTAAAAGGTGGCGCCATTTTATTTTTAACAACTTTAATTGTTGTTTTATTACCGACTATATCAGTACCTAATTTTAATTGTTCAGCTCTCCTAATTTCTAATCTAATCGAAGAGTAAAATTTTAAAGCTCTACCACCAGGTGTCACTTCAGGATTTCCAAACATAACACCAACTTTTTCTCTTAATTGATTAATAAATATAGCAATTGTATTGGTTTTATTAATAACTCCCGCTAATTTTCTTAGTGCTTGACTCATTAGTCTTGCCTGTAAACCAACATGAGAATCTCCCATTTCACCTTCAATTTCAGCTTGTGGTACTAAAGCGGCTACTGAATCAATTACTATAACACTAATTGCACCACTTCTAACTAATGCTTCACAAATTTCTAAAGCTTGTTCACCATTATCAGGTTGCGACAATAATAACTCATCAATATTAACACCTAATTTTTTAGCATATTGTGGATCTAAAGAGTTTTCAGCATCAATAAAAGCTACTCTTCCTCCTAATTTTTGAGCTTCGGCAATAGCATGTAAGGCAAATGTTGTTTTACCACTTGATTCAGGACCATATATTTCAATTATTCTACCTTTCGGATATCCTCCTATTCCCAAAATCATATCTAAAGCAATTGATCCACTAGGAATTACATCTATTTGTCTAACTTCATTAGAACCTAATTTCATTACTGAACCTTTACCAAATTGTTTTTCAATATCTTGTAAAACTTGATCTAAAGTTTTATCACTACTACTTTTTGTCATATTTCCTCCTCTATTCAACTCCTACAAATTAATTATAAACCATTTAAAAAATAATGTCAATATAAAAACGAACTAAAGTTTGTGTTTTTTGTCAAACAAAAAGATAGTTAGTTAACTATCTAATATGTTCATACTCATCTTCACCAATATATACTTTATTACCATTATCATCATAGTAATAAGCTCCGTCCTGGTTATTATCATAATCACTGTCATAACCATTATCAATACTATAACCATTACGATTTAAAATAGCACTATTAGTAGCTTGATCCCAACTAATGCTTGTTCCAAACATTGCTGAAATATCACGAGCCGGCATATATGTTGTTCCATTTATAATATAAACTTCCGTTTTATTACCATTAGTAAGTTGTGGTGTATATAAATTACCATTAAAATAAATATTAACACCACTAGTTGCGTATAGTTGCTTTTTAGTTAATTGAGTACTTGGTTGTTCATTAGATACAGGTACATCAGGATAATCTTTAAAATAAACTTTATTACCATTTTCATCTATATAATATGTATCACTAGTGTTATCATTAGATTTAATATATACAGAATTATTCTTCCACTCAACATCTGCTCCATATAAAGTTGAAATAGCAGCTATTGGCAAATATGTTGTCCCATTATAAATGAATGGAGTAATTTTATTACCATTGGCATCTTTTGGAGTAAATAAGATACCATCTACATATATATTAACACCTGTGTACGCATCAAGCTTAACAGTTCCCAATTGTTCACTTGGAGTAACACTAGATTTTAAATCACTAGTATCCAAATAGCCACGATCAATTGTTAATAATATTTCATTACCATTCTTATAATAAACAAAACCTTGTTCCTCACTTATTCTAATTGGATGATTATTTATCGAATATTCAACATAATCTTTATAATTAATACGATTAGCATTTTTATTATATACTTTAGATACCATTAAGGTTTGTTTATAATTTAAATATTGATTAAGAGCATTAGTTAATTCAGGATAATAAGCATATTTATTATTTATAGTTTCACTTATTAAATTAGTGTCGCCGTAAATTGATAAAATTACATCTTGATTAGAACTATTATTAGTTGTATAATTGCCATCATTAATCGCTTGCTCAATCTTATCATAAAAAATATCTATATCTCGCATAGCCTGAAGACACATACTCTCATTATTTTTTGGAATGATTGCTGTATTGTATTCAGTTCTAAAGGTTGGTCTTAAACTATCAACACGAGTGACATCTAATTTAGGAACAATAACTAATGTTTTATCGTTACTCAATTTAGAATCGTCTAAAGTTATTATTCTCGAATCGACAATTTGATTGTTTTTAATTTCATATACACCTATATTTACTAAATTATTGTTATCAATACTATTAGCAAACACACAAGTATAATCATTATCATAATCATTTAAATCTTTAACTGAAATATTAGTGATATTAGAGAAAACTAACTTACTTTCATTAATTTTACTTTTTAAATACTTTTCAATAATTTGTTTTTCAGTACTATTTAAAGTCTTCATTACATTTTCATATTTATTATTAATTAAATTAATACTAGCTAACATTCTAGCCATACTATTTGTTTTATGTTTAGTATGATTAATATTCATTCCTCCATTAGCTAAAATTACATAAATTTTTTGAAAATCATTATCAATATTTTCAATAATGCCGTTTAATTCTCTAGCTCGTCTATCATTAATATAGCCGGATCTATAAACGCTTTCATTAGCATATTCGTCATCACCATAATAAGTTATACTAATATTAGGAAATTCAATATTAGCAGCCTCAGCTTTAGTAGCACCAGTACCGACAAAAAAACCAGCAGCTAAAACAAATGGCAAAGCCCTTTTTAAAACTATTTTTTTTCCATTTTCAACAAATTCCTTTATTTTTTGTTTATTAATATTAATCATTATTATTCCCCCTTCAATTAATATCGACTTTATCCTAGCACAAATAATGATAAAAGTCAAATTATAGGTTATTCAATCAATAAAAAAACTATACTTAAAGTATAGCTAATCAAATAATATTTTTTTATTCATTTGATAATACTGAATACCAGAATATATAGATAAAACAGTAGCTATAATAAGCAAAACATCTGATACTTTAATATTAATAAGTTCGAATGGTAAATTGTTAAATAAGGTTAAAGCAATTCCAAGCATCAAAAAAGTAGTTTTAACTTTACCAGACATAATAGCTGCTACTACTTCTTTTTTTGAACCAGCAATCATTTTAATAATATCGACAATTGTATCTCTTGCTACAATAATTACTGGAATTATAGGATGAATTAATCCTTGACTTGCTAGTATAATTAAAACAGAATTGACTAAACACTTATCAGCAATAGCGTCCAACATTTTTCCTAAATCTGTTACCATATTATATTTTCTAGCAATATAACCATCTAAAAAATCAGTTAAAGAAGCAATTATAAATAAAGCTCCAGCTATAAAATATTTCAAATCAACAACTATAGCTTCATTAATAAATAATTTGGTTGCGGTTAAGCCAACAGCATCAAATGGAAAAAGTAAAATTACTACTATTAAACAAGCTAAAAATATTCTAATTAAAGTTATTTTGTTCGGTAAATTCATATTTTACACCTCCAAGCAAATTTTCTTCATCTTCATTATTATCAGTTAAAATAGTATAAAGAAGGAAAATAATTGTTACTAATAAAACAAATATTGCAATATAAATAAAATTCTGATAAATTTTTTCTCTTTTCCTTTCGATAGTATAAGGCGATTTTATTTTATTTTCTTCTTTTTTGTTTTTAGTTTCACTTTTTATATCATCAAGTGATAATTTGGAAGTATAATCAAACAAGTACTCGTTAAAATCATCGACAATTTCTTCTTTATCAAGTCCTAAATATTTTGCATAATCACGAATGAAATACTTTAAATTAAAAACATCTTGAAAAGATTCAACATTACCATTTTCGATATCAGTTATCTGACTAGGAGATATTTTTAAATCCTCACTAGCCTCTTCAATCGAGACACCGATACTTTCACGAGCATTTTTTAATTTCTCACCTATTTCTTTCATTTATTCACCTCAAAAACTAAAAAAAATAATACTTATAAGCCATGTTCTGTCCTTTATAAAAAGGGGCAAACATCTATCTACCAATACTGGTTCTAAAGTAAGTTACTAATTCCTTACTTTAAACTCCCCTACCATAATTTGGGTTTCTTGCTTGTGGGGTTTACCGCGTTTCACTTTTCTATTACTAGAAATATCGTCACTGTGGCACTTTATATCTACTAAAACCCTTATAGGGTAATTTCGACGCCGTTAAGTATTAAACTTACCATAGGTTATTTTTTCCCTATGCACAATCACTACTACCATTTCAGGATAGTGCAAGCATGGACTTTCCTCTACAAAAATGCAGCGTTTGCCAAGTATTATTCTTTACCATATATTATTTTTTCTAAATTAGATAATCTTTTTAAAACATCAACACTATTGGTACCTTCACTATCAGCATTTTCTTTCAAAATATCCAATTTCATTTTTAAATTTCTAATTTCTTGTTTTAGTTTTATATTATCATTAGTTAAGTCTCTAATTTCATTACTCAACTCTTTATTAATTGCCATAAATTCTTCATAATCGCGCATAACAATATCCAAGAATTTATCGACTTCTTGAGGACGATATCCTCTTGTATCTAACTTAAACTCTTTTTCAAAAATATCTTTAACAGTAAGCATTATTCTATCTTGATACATAATATCACCCATATAAATTATATAACAGCAAGTTCACTTTGTCAACCAAAATTTATTTCCTTATTTTTCTAAAATAAGTTGCCAATTTGATTGTTTTTACATCTTCCAACATTGAATTAAAAATTGTTTCTACATGATCCATATCTCTCACCTATTATTATTAAAACATATTAAAAAAGGCTTTGCATTAAATTCGACAAAAGTTGTCAAAATTAGTATAGACATCTTTAAAAAAATAAAAATGTATAGTATAATATTAGTGGTGAAATCATGAATTATCCAAACGGGATTAAAAAAATTTTTAAAATAAATACTAGTAACCGTGGAATGACTTTAGAACAAGACTTAAACGACACTAATTTATATTATCGCAATAATGATATTGCGGTTATTTATAAAAAACCAACACCAATTACAATTAATAAAGTTGACTACAAATCAAGAAAGGATGCTGTCATTAAAGAAGCACACTTTATTATCCCATCAACAACTGATTATAACGGTATTTATAAAGGATTATATATTGATTTTGAAGCTAAAGAAACAAGAAAGAATTATTTTCCTTTAGCTAATATACATAATCATCAAATTGAGCATTTAAGAAAAATTAGAAAATGTGGTGGTATTGGATTTATTATTGTTAGATTTGTCTTAAAGAACAACACATATCTACTAGAAATTGACAAAATAGATAAATTTTTAGATAATAGTAATCGTAAATCTATTCCTGAAGAATATTTTATTAAGGAAGGATATTTAATTAAACAAGGATATAATCCTTATTTAGATTATTTAAAAATAGTTGATATTATCAAGGAGAGTGAAAAATGAAAAAATTTATAAATAAAAATAAAAGAACTATTATATTAGCTTTAATAAGTTTTATTATTTTAATAGTTGGTTCTCTAACAATTAGCTTTATTCCTACTTTACTAATATTAATAATAGTCGGTCTATTTTACTATTTTGTTAGTAAACCTAAAGGAAAAAGAAAAAAAACAAATGGTAAAGAAATTTTTAAAACTGTTTTAATTTTTGGCTTTTGTTTTATGATTTTCTTCCTAATTGCAGCTGGCGCGTTTGGCGTATATATTATATCTACTGCTCCTGAATTTTCCGAAGAAAGATTATACAACAAAGACGCATCTATTCTTTACTTAGCTAATGGCGAAGAATTTGGTAAAATTGGTGCTGAAATAAGACAAAAAGTTACTTATGACGAATTATCCCAATCTTTAATCGACGCGATAATCGCTACTGAAGATTCAAGATTTTTCCAACACAGTGGTGTTGACTTACCAAGATTTTTAAAAGCTTCTATTAGTCAAATATTAGGTCAAGGTGGTGGTGGTGCTTCAACCCTTACTATGCAAGTTTCTAAAAATGCTTTCACCTCAACTGAAGATCAAGGAATAGAAGGTATCATTCGTAAATTTACCGATATTTATGTTTCAGTTTTTGAAATTGAAACGCATTACACTAAAGAACAAATTATTGAATTTTATGTTAACTCTAATAACTTAGGTGGTTCTAACCGTGGGGTTGAACAAGCAAGTTTAGATTACTTTGGTAAAAGTGCTAGTGAATTAAATGTTGCTGAAGCCGCTATGATTGCAGGACTTTTCCAAGCTCCTAATGCTTATAATCCTTATCTTTATCCTGACGCCTGTGAAGAAAGACGATTAGAAGTATTAAGTTTAATGTTAAGACATGGTTATATTAATGAAGATGAATATAACATTGCTAAAGAGTTAACCGTTGAAAAATTATTAGTTAATGATTCTGATGAAGAATCAAGTGAATTATATGATGATTTTATTAATACAGTTGTTGAAGAAGTTATCGAAAGAACTGGTAATGACCCTTATATTGTACCAATGAAAATATATACAACCATGGATAAAGATATGCAAGAAGTGATGACTGGTGTTATGAACGGTACATTATATGATTGGGAAAATGATGAAGTTCAAGCAGCCTCAATCATTATTGATGTTAACAATGGTGAAATCAAGGCTGTCGGGAATGGAAGAAATAGGGTTGCTAAAGGAGTTAACTATGCAACTAGTGTAGCTAGACAAATTGGTTCAACTGCTAAGCCATTATATGATTATGGACCTGGTATTGAATATAACAACTGGTCAACATACACTCCATTTACTGACGAACCTTATTCTTATTCTGATGGTACAACGTTGAAAAATTGGGATGGAAAATATTATAACTTTCAAACATTACACGATGCTTTAAAACATTCAAGAAATATTCCTGCTGTTAAAGCTTTTCAACAAAACAATAATAATGATATTAAAAGATTTGTTACTAATCTAGGTCTATCTCCAGATATCGCTGATAACGGATTAATTTATGAAACTCATGCTTTAGGTGGTTACGAAGGAGAGACGCCAATGAGTTTAGCCGCTGCCTATGCTGCATTCTCTAATGGGGGATATTATATTGAACCACATAGTTTTACTAAAATAGAATATACTGAAACAGGCGATACTTATGAAGTAAAACCAATTACAAGAAGAGCAATGAGTGAATCTACTGCTTATATGATTACTAAAATATTAGAAGATACATCAAGTTATGCGATTGGCCGAAGTGTTAATGGCGTTAACTATGCTGGTAAATCTGGTACTAATAATTTACCTAGTAATATAATTGATCAATATGATTATCCTTCTAATGCTGTTAAAGACAAATTAATTGCAAGTTTCAATGACTCTTATGCAATTACTGTTTGGTATGGTTATGAAGAATTAAGTAAAGAACATTATATGACCGTTAACAATTATAATATCAAAGACGTATTCCAAACTATTGCTGAATCAGCTTATACAGAAAGATCAACTTGGAAACAACCAGATAGTGTTGTTAAAGTTACGGTTGAAAATGAGTTACCAACAGCTATGTTAGCTAGTGAATTCACTCCAAAATCAGAACAAGTGACTGCTTACTTTAAAAAAGGATTCGAGCCTACTGAAACATCTAAAAGATATAGTCAATTAGATAATGTTACTAATTTAAATTATGACACTAATACTAGCACCTTATCTTGGGATCCAATTGCTACTCCTGATTTTATCGATACTAATTATCTAAATAACTTATTTAGTCAATTATATAGAAATGAAAAAACAAGACAAGAAGAAATAAATAGTCGTCTTAACTATAATCAAAAAAACATAGGAACTATAGTTTATAATGTCTATACTAAAGATGAGAGTGGTAATCTAAACTTAATTACCACAACAAGTAACACTAGTTTTACTTATCCAGTAACTAGTACTACTACCTTTGTTGTTAAATCAACTTATACAATTTTTAAAGACAACATGAGTAGTGGTACAGAATTTACAGTCCAAAATAGTAATTCTGCAATCATCAGTTCTGAAATTAATGGTGATTATACAGTTGTTTTATCGGTTGGTGAAGATTATATTGAACCTGATAAACCAATTATCGTCTTACAAGATGGCATAACAGATGTAACTAGTCTAGCCACTATTACATATACGGTTATGCGTAATTCTGATAATCAAGTTTTCAGTAGTATAGATTACATCAATACAAATGTTCCTGAAACTTACACTATTACCTATCATGTTAAATATGGTGATTATACTAATACTTTAACTAAAATGGTGCAAATACAATAAAACTCTACTTTTTCGTAGAGTTTTTATATTTACAAATATCTCTTAACTTACAAGTGTCACAACTAGGATTACTTGCCTTACAGTAATAACGACCAAATAAAACCAATTGATGATGAAGTCTGCATAAATCATAATTTTTAAACTTTTTAGTTAACTTCATTTCTGTTTTTAAAACATCATCACTTTTGTTAGCGATTCCCAATCTTATACTAACTCGATGAACATGTGTATCAACTGCAATACACTCTACATTATAAATATTACTTAAAACAACATTAGCAGTCTTTCTGCCAACTCCAGGTAAGCTTTCTAAAAAGTCTCGATCATTAGGAACGATATCACCTACTGCTTCTAATCTTTTTGCTATTTCAATAATATTACTTGCTTTTCTATTAAAGGTGCCAATTGGTCTTATAATTTCAGTTATATCTTCTACCCTAGCTTCTCTTAGTTTAGCCAAAGAATTATATTTTTTAAATAAAATACTAGTAACCATATTAACTCTTTTATCAGTTGTCTGAGCACTTAGCATTGTCGCTAATAATAACTCATAATCTTTCGTATAATTTAGTTCACATTTTGGATTAGGTATTAATTCATCTAAATAATCAACTATCTTGTTCATTTAACCAATCATAATCAAATAATTTTTTATTTTGTTTTTTACTTTGAAAGTTTTTTCGATCTTTAATAATATCCTGCTCATTTTTAATACCTTTTTTACTCCAATCTATTAATATTTTATCAATATATCTTAAATTATTAACTCCATTAAAGACAGCTTCTTTTAAAGCCAGCAAAATTATTTCATCGTTATAATTTTTTTGCCACTCACTAATTATTTCATAATCCATGGGTGATAAAGTTCTTCCAAACTCTTTTTCGAATACATCAAAAATATTATTTGACTTTTCTTGAATTTCTCCATTGATAATAATAAAACTTAATTTTTTATATAATTCTTCTAAATTAATGACTTCCTCTCTTACTTTTTTATCGATTATATCAATTTTTAAAATTCCTTTTTCTGTTAATGAATTAATAATATTCATAATTTCATTCAATTCAAAGTTTAAATCCTTGGAAATTTTTTTAGGATTAAAGCTAACATCAGAATTCATTAAATAAATTAAAACAATCAATTCACTATCCGTAATATTTAATTTTCGATAATTTTTAAATAATATATTGGGAATATAAAATGGTTCGTTTTTTATCAAATCAATCACTTTATTTATCATGTTGATCACCTCGTTTATTCAAAAGATTGGCATATTTTATTTAATTCTTCTAACATTTTATCAACTTCTTCAAAAGTTTTTGGACGAGCACCACTTGCGTAAATATGACCTCCTCCACTATAATGACTGGCTATTTCATTAATGATTGGGCCTTTAGAGCGAATCGAACATTTTATACAATTATTGCCCTTATCTTCACTGCAAAAAGCTACTACTTTAATTTTATCGACATTGTTATAATTTTCAATTAAGTTTCCAGCTGTTGAAGGGTCAACATCAAATTTTTTTAAAATATTATCAGTTAATTTAATATAAGCTAAGCCAGCCTCTGTAATTTGCATATTTAATGAAATATAACCAGAAAAAACAATTTCTTTTAATGATTTAGTATAAAGGTTATCATAAAGACTAGTAAAATTTAAATTAGTTTTTTTTATCAACCAAGCTACTAATTCAAATGTTTTGTAAGAAGTATATTCGTATAAAAAACGATTAGTATCTGCAACAACACCTAAATATAATTTGCTAGCTATTTCTTGATTAAGTCTAAAATGATTTATTTTAGCTAACTCAATGATTAATTGACTAGCACTACTTGCTTTATCATCAATTAATTCAATATCTGCAAATTTTTCTACTAAAGGATGATGATCTATTTTAATCACTTTAGCAAATTTAGTATGATCAGCGCCATCAATTCTTTTAGTGTCAGGGGTATCCGTAACAATTAATAAAGCTTTACTATAATCAATTTCAGGTAATTTATCAACATTTCCTAAATATTTAAAGCGAGAAGCAGGAGCACCTACTACATAAACTTGTTTTTTAGGAAAATTATTTAAAATTAATTCTTTCAATCCAATCGAACTTCCTAGTGCATCAGGATCTGGACCAATATGTCGCGCGATAATAATAGTATGATATCTTTTTATTTCTTTACCAATTTTTTTATAATACATAATTTCACACTTTCTACTAGCTTTATTATACTATATTTCAATTAATTCGTCCATATTTAACAATTAAAAAAAGGCTTTTTAGCCTATTAATTTATAAGTGTCACGAGCAATCATAACTTCTTCATCTGTTGGGATAATATATACTGGAACTTTTGAATCTTTTGTTGTAATTAATTGTTCTTTGCCACGAACATTATTAGCTTCTTCATCTAATTTTATTCCTAAAACAGCTAACTTATCAATAACACCTTTACGAATATCAATCGAATTTTCTCCAATTCCAGCTGTAAATGCGATAGCATCAACACCATTTAATAAAACGTAATATTTAGCAATATAGTCAACTACTCTTCTAATAAACATATGTTGCGCTAAAGCACATCTTTCATTTCCCTCTTTGATACCGTTTTCAATATCACGAGAGTCACTACTAATTCCACTTATACCTAATAATCCACTTTGCTTATTAATTGCATTATCAATATCTTGATATGTCATATTTGTTTTTTTAATCATATAAGGAATAATACTAGCATCAATATCACCACACCGAGTTCCCATGATAATACCAGCATTAGGCGTAAATCCCATTGATGTATCAACACATTTACCATCTCTTACTGCTGTTATACTTCCTCCATTACCTAAATGACAAACAATTATCTTAGTATCTCTTTTGTTTAAAATCTCACTCAAACGATTAGCAACATAATTGTGACTAGTACCATGAGCTCCATATTTTCTTACCTTATAGTCTGTATACCAATTATATGGTAAAGCATAAAGATAAGTTTCTTTATCCATTGTTTGATGAAAAGATGTGTCAAAAACAGCTACAGCTTTTGCTGAAGGAATAATTTCTTTAAATGCTTTTATTCCTACAACAGCAGCCGGATTATGAAGTGGTGCTAAAGAAGATAATTCCGAAATAACATTGATTACTTCATCATCAATCAAAACAGACTTATCAAATTTATCAGCACCTTGAACAACACGATGACCAATACCTTTAATTTCATCTAATGAATTAATAATTTTATTTTGCAATAATTCATCTACTAAAATCTTTACCGCTTCTTTATGATTAGGCAAATCAGCTTCTTTTTTTATTTTCTCACCATTTATTTTAATAGTATATAAGCTATCACTAATTCCTATTCTTTCAAATACACCTGATATTAATACTTTTTCTTCCGGCATTTCATACATTTGAAATTTTAGTGATGAACTACCAGCATTTACTGATAATATTTTCATTTGTCTCCTCCTTATATATCATATTCAAATATCTCACAGTTTCTAATTGTTATTTCACTTAAAACGCCATCACTTGGTATTCCATTAAAATAATAATATAAAACTCGCATAATTCCACTATGAGTTACAATAATAACTCTTTTATCATAATATTTTTCTTTTATATCTTCTACTAATTTAGCTACTCGATCAAATAAATCTTTTACACTTTCTGCTTTTTCATACTGAATATTTTTGTTGTAATTCCAGTATTCATCAAAATCAATTGTTTCTTTAGGTTTACCGGTAAATTCACCGTGATCACGACCTAATAAACTATCAGAATAAATAATAGGAATTTTACCATTACTAATTATCTCAGAAGTTTGTCTACATCTATCTAAAGGCGAACTAACAATCAAATCGATATTCTTATCTTTAAAGTACTCACTAACTTTTTTGGCTTGATTAATTCCCTCTTCAGTTAAAGGACTATTTAATCTTCCAACTAAGCAATCATTGGCATTTTCTAAAGTCTCTCCATGTCTTACTACATATAATTTCATTGATTACCCCAATCTACAATACTACAAAATGGATTATTTGAATTATACCCATCTTGGTTACCTAAAAACATATCCATTAAGAAAGCTAAAATTAAAGGCACCAGAAATAAAAGTGCGGCCGCTATCAATCTTGTTGAAAAACGTTTAAATGTATTTTTCATTTCTTTATCCGCATCACCACTTGCTACTGTTCTAACAAAATCTAAAGTACCTAACCCTAAAGCTAGTAGTGGACCAGCTATTTTAATGATATTTAAAATTCTTTGTAATATATCAATGAAATCATCAGATAAAAAGTCACAATCATTAGTATAGTCGGCAAAAATGTTATTTCTAACTCCTTCTTCATAAAAATGATTGAAGCTAATACACTCTTCCATTCTATCTCTAATGTCCGACTCCATTCCTAAATTAAGATACTTATTAAAACTGGTATAAATAACATTATTACAGTAATATAATGTATTTTTTAAACCTTGTTCTAACAAATATTCTTCGTTGCCTTCACAGGCACCAGAGGCACATATATTATTACAATCTATCAAATCTGATAATTTAGTGCCCTTATCATCAATAGCAGGTAATCTACTAATATCTACACCTTTGCTAGTCAAATACGATTTAATATGACACATTAAAGTTTTATATTGTCCACCATCGATAATACTCATAGATTCAGCTATTTCATCACCTGTTTGGATATTAGGATTATTCGTTATTTTTTCAGCACCAGCAAAATTAGATTCTGAAATTTTACAACTTTCTCCATCACGTTTATCAAGACAATCAGTATATAAAACTGATAAATTGTCACAACTGTCTTGAATTTGATTACCAGTTATGTCTATAGTAGCATTTAAATTTTTTTCGACAAATATAACATTATAACTTCCATCACTATATCCAGTTAAATTAAGAACTGTATTTCCATAACTATTGTCACTATAGTAGGCACATGTTTGTCCTACTGTTGTCGTATTGTCTTCATCGCAAGAAATATAACTAGCATTTTCTTGCAAAGCTTCCATTCGCATTGTTTCAACCAAGTTAGGATCACTTGGTTCGTTAAAATAAAGCGTGCTGTTCCCGCCTAAATTATTCGTTTTTATATAGACCGCTGGAGGACAAAAATAAACATTATCTTCTTTGATAAAATTTTTATAATCAGTATCATTAAGTGTAATTAAAGAACTATCAGCATAAAATCCACCATCTCTATATTCTAAAACGATTGAACCTGAAGTTCCGTATATACAACGCATTTCCTCTAACTTACAGTTTTTTTCACTTTCAATTATTCCACCTTGTTTGTCTGTTTCTAATTGTAATATATGTTCATCATCAAATCCCATCGAATCTGGAGTGTTGCTAGCATATACCTTATCTGACCAATTAAGGAATGAGTTATTATAATCATATATTAAATAATTAGGACAAGTTTTATCTTTAGGATCCCAGTTTTCAACATACCACCAATCCCCAGGATTCTTATCGCCATATTCTGTCATAAGTTCTGCGGAAGCATCATATTCTAATTCATCTTCAGGAGTATCTAACTCATCATAAACTGAAATATCTAACTCCATTCTTATACCATCATCAGATGAATAATAACATTTTTCTATCAACTGATATTGTTTGGCAGCAAAAACACTAGGAATATTGATTAGAAAAAGAATTATTGCTAAAATTAAACCTTTTTTCAATAAAATCACCTTACTTATTTTTCATATGCGGGAATAGAATAACTTCTCTTATATTTTCTTGATTAGTAAGCATCATGACTAATCTATCTATTCCCATCCCCATACCACCTGCTGGTGGCATACCGTATTCTAAAGCTTCTACATAATCAATATCCATATCGTTAGCTTCTTCATTTCCTAATTCTTTTTCTTTTAGTTGATTTTCGAATCTTTCATATTGGTCAATCGGATCGTTTAATTCAGTAAATGCATTAGCATATTCACTACCACAAATAAATAATTCAAATCTTTGTGTAAAGCGTGGATCTTTTGGATCTTTTTTAGCTAATGGACTAATTTCGATTGGATGACCATATACAAATGTTGGATCGATAATTGTATCTTCAACATACTTTTCATAAAAGGCATTGACAATATGTCCATAACTAAAATGATCTTCTAGTTCAATACCATGTTCAACAGCTAACTTTTTAGCTTCTTCTAAACTCATTTGATCAAAGAAATTAATACCTGTTTTTTCTCTAATTAAATCTACCATATGCGCTCTTTTGAATTTCGGTTTTAAAGAAATATTATGACCTTTCCAATTAATATCGTAAGTTCCTAATACTTCCATCGCTACATTACCAATAATCCCTTCAGTTAAATCCATCATACCTTCTAAATCACTATAGGCTTTATACACTTCAATTGTCGTAAATTCTGGATTATGATTACGGTCCATTCCTTCATTTCTAAATAATCTACCTATCTCATAAACAGCATCCATTCCACCAACTAATAAACGTTTAAGTGGTAACTCGGTAGCAATTCTTAAATAAAATTCCATATTTAAAGTATTATGATGAGTTATGAATGGTCTTGCAGCCGCTCCTCCTAAAGTAGCTTGTAAAACAGGTGTTTCTACTTCAGTATAACCTAAATTATCTAGATAATGTTGGATTGATCTTATAATCTTAGGTCTCATAAAAGCAACTCGTCTTGCTTCTTCATTCATGATTAAATCGACATATCTTCTTCTAAATCTTTCTTCGACATCAGCTAAACCATGATATTTATCTGGTAATGGTCTTAAAGCTTTAACTAAATGAATATATTTATTAGCTTTAACTGATAGTTCACCCATATTAGTACGCATTACTGTTCCTTCAATACCAACAATATCGCCTAAATCAGCTTTTTCAAACAATGTATATTGTTCTTCACCAACATTATCTAATTTTACATAAATTTGAATTTGACCAAACTTGTCTTGAATATGCATAAAACCAGCTTTACCTTTACCACGTTTTGTCATAATTCTTCCAGCCACTACTACAGGAATATCTACTTCATGCAATTCATCTTTAGTTTTATCAGCATATTTTTCTTTTATTTCTTTTGAATTAGAAGTTACATCAAATCTTGAACCAAACGGATCAATACCTAAATTTTCTAATTCTTTCATTTTTTCTCTTCTTACTGATTCTTGTTCTGTAAATTCTCTCATCTTATCTCCTCAATTCTTGTTTTTGTGAAACTATCAGCAATTCCACATTTGTTCTTATTATATAATACCATAAAACAGTTAATAATTACCACTAAAATTTGAAAAAAACCCAATAAATTAATCAAAATAAAGTAAATATTATCATTAGTTAAATATAAAATTATAAACATGAAAAACATATAACCTAAGCCATTGATAATAACAGCTCGTCCAACATAGTCTTCTAATTTAATATCATCTTTAACTATTTTTATTTTTAATAATTTTTGACCGATTGTTTGTCCTTTACTTATAAATGGTATAATTACAAAACTAACAACAATTAAAATAGTATTAATTATATTTATTCCTAAATTACTTTTATCAATATTATGAGTAATTGTTTGAACATCATTAAAATATTTATTTATATCTATTTCTTGTTCAAAATAAACTTCATTTAAATTATTTAATTCTATTTCATATTTATTATTTGGTAAAAATTGTTTTATCAAACAAATTATTATAAATATTATCAACATATCAATTAAATATGCGAAAAACCTTTTAAATGCTATATTCATCTCTTACCTCACTAACCAACTTTATAAATTCTTCCTTTTTATTCACTTTCATAAATTTTTGTTTATATTCTTTAGATATGTTTTTTAAATAGTAACAAATATGTGTTCTCATCTCTAAAATGGCTATTCTTTCTGGCTTAAATTCTAGTAAATAATTCAAATGTTTTACAATCATATCTAATCTTTCATTAATAGTTACCCCTTTTATTTCTTTTCCATCTAAATAATCTAGGCATTCTTTTATTAACCAAGGATTTCCTAATAACCCCCTACCTATCATTACTGCATCACATTTGGTCTCATCCAACATTCGTTTAACATCGTAACATGTTTTAATATCACCATTACCAATGACAGGTATTTTAACATTTTCTTTTACTTGTCTAATAATGTCCCAATTAGCCTTACCAGAATATCCTTGGCTTCTTGTTCTTGGATGAACTGTTATTGCACTAGCTCCTGCTTTTTCAACAATCTTAGCGATTTCCACGGCATTGATACTTTTTTCATCCCAACCACTCCTAATTTTAACTGTAACCGGAATATTTACACTTTCAACAACAGCTTTTACTATTTCATACACTTTATTTGGGTATTTAAGTAAAGCACTTCCTGCTTGAGCTCGCGTTGCTACTTTTGGAACAGGACATCCCATATTAATATCAATAATATCAGGATGCATATTTTTTTCGATATATTTAGCAGCATAAACAAATGATTCTTTATCACTACCAAATATTTGTTGGCTAATTGGTCTTTCTTCATCCTTCATATAAAGCATATCGATAGTTTTCTTACTACCATAGAAAATTGCTTTATCACTTACCATTTCAGCAACTACTAAACCAGCGCCCATTTCCTTAGCAATTCTTCTAAAAGCACTATCGGAAATACCCGCCATTGGCGCTAAAACAATTGGGTTTTTTATTTCTACATTGCCTATTTTCCACATCCAAAACCACCATCTTTATTATATCATTTTTTCACTGAAAAGGCCAATAATAAAAATTCAAAGAAATATAATCTCTTTGAATTTATTTTACTATCCAAGCATTAGGCAAACTTCGCTCGCCAGTAGATGAATAAGCGACTGGATTATTATAAACTTCACCATTAATAGCTAAAACACTAGAAGCACCACCATCTAAATTAGCTGCATTATAAGCACCATATCTTTTAAATATATCAATCATATCAATAACCGTAGCACCACCTCTAAAACCATATTTACTACCGTTACCATCTATTGTTAAAAATAAAATGATTCCATCTTTTCGCTGACCAATCGCAGTTCGTGGATTAACACCATAACCACCATTACCTTGCGTAAAAGATGCTTTACCATTAACTATTAAAAAAGGTCCAAAACAAACAGCATCTCTAATGCCCATATCAATAGCTTCATCAGCCGTCATATAACCTAAAGTTAAAACATTATCTTCGCTTATACCAATTACTGAATCTTTTCTTCCGTTAGCATCTTCAATTATCTCACCATTAGAAATAAAAATTGAACTGGCTTTAGCCCCATTTCCTTGTCCACCAACATCAAAAAATCTACCTCCGTTAATAGCAACTATCGCATTATTCTCTTGTGCCATAACCGATAAATGTTGTCCTTTAGTGCCATAAAATCTACTTTTTACTGTGGATAATCTTGATGCATCATATATAACAGTTAAATAAACATGATAATCCTTTTCATCAAATTCAATTACTTTATATAAAGTTCCTTCTTCTCTACTTAAAATTTGCTCTTCGTATATTGATTCATAATATTTAGGATCTTCATTATCAAATGTTATCTCGTCTTGATTAGTTATTTCATCATTTTCTTTCAAATAGTTTTTGCTTAATATATCTTTTATTTGTTCTTCACTATATAAAATGTAAGCTAAATACTTATGACTTTTTGTATCCATAGCAGTAGTTACAAACATATCGCGAAAGCCACTATAAGGTCCATAAGCTAATAATAGGCAAAAAATAGCAATAATATCTAAAATAACTAAAATTATGATTTTTTTCATAACTTATCACCTAATTCATTGTTACATAAAAATATATAAATCTAATTCCATAAAAAAGCACCATAAAACTTAAAAATATTATACTAACTATTGTAAATATTTTAATTGTTTTCTCTTTCAATCAAAATTTCTCCAGTCATTTCTTTTGGTACTTTTTCATTTAATAAATAAACAAGAGTTGGTGCGATATCACCCAATTTACCATTTTTTAATTTATAATTTCCGGTTATTAAAAATGGAACTTTATTAGTTGTATGACTAGTTAAAATATTATTATTTTCATCGATCATTTCTTCACAATTACCATGATCTGCTGTAATAATCATTATCCCATTTAAACTAATAATTTTTTCATATAGTTTATTTACGCATTCATCTAACGTTTCCACAGCTTTAATTGCCGCATCTAGGTTGCCTGTATGGCCTACCATATCACCATTAGCAAAATTTAAGATTATAACATCATAATTACCCATTTTTTCTAATAAAGTATCCGTTATTTCATAAGCACTCATCTCTGGCTTTAAATCGTAAGTAGCTACATTAGGTGAAGGAATTAAAATTCGATCACAATTTTTTAAGTCCAATTCTTTCCCACCATCGAAAAAATAAGTAACATGAGCATATTTTTCGGTTTCAGCAATTCTTAATTGTTTATATCCTAATTTAGAAATGTATTCACCAAATGGATTAACTACTTCATTTAAATCGTATATGGTATCATTAATTACTTCATCACTAACAGGCATCATTGTCAATAATTTGATATTAACTTGTTTTTTTCTTTTAAAACCTGTAAAGTCTTTATTACTTAAGGCACTTCCTAATTCTCTTAAACGATCAGGCCTAAAATTAAAGAAAATAATTCCATCATTATCATTTACAATGCCATCTTCATCAATTAATCCCGGTAAAATAAATTCATCTGTTATATTATTTTCATAATTAGATTTAATGGCTTCTTTAACACTTGAATATTTACTATCTGATGTACCAGTTATAACATCATAAGCTTTTTCAACTCTATCATATCGATTATCTCGATCCATTGCATAATATCTACCACTAATGCTAGCTATAACGCCATTTTTTAAATCTAATGATTCAATGTAACTTAAACTACTATTAGGCAAAGTATCTCTTCCGTCAGTAAAGACGTGTAAGTAAAAATCAACTTTATTTTTATAACATAAATTAATTAATGCCTGTAAATGACTTAAAGATGAATGAACGCCTCCATCACTAACTAAACCCATTAAATGTAGTTTACTATTATTCTTTTTAACATAATCAAACATTTCTAATATTTTCTCATTCTTATTAAATTTTTTATTTTTTATTTCTTGATTGATATATTGAATACTTTGATAAACAATTCTTCCAGCACCAATATTAGAATGTCCTACTTCACTATTACCCATTTGTCCTTTAGGTAATCCCACTTGTTCGCCACTGGCTTCTAATTTTGAACTAGGATATTTTTTAAATAGTTCATCTAAATGAGGGGTATTAGCTAATTTATAAGCATTCCCTTTAATATTCTTATTAATTCCAACTCCATCTAATATACACAACAATAATGGTTTCATAAATAATCAACTCCTATTATATTATACAATATTTGACTAAAAAACAAAATAAAAACTGATATTTTAATTGACATAATATTTAAATATCAGTTTTTTCTATCTAAATAGTTATACCGTCACTATTTTTCATTCTTTCTTCTAATTTTTGAATAGTTACATCAAATGCATCTAAAACATAAGGATTATTTCTTTTTTCTTTAAGTCGAGATAAAATATTTTCTTCTTTAATAATTTGTGCGACACTTAGTAATTTGATTTGATTAATAAAACTTAATCTTACTAATTCACCAACATTCACATTCCATAATCCTTGTTGTTTTAATTTAGCAATATTTAAATATTTTCCTTGATAAAACATATCAAAAACTTTAAAGTCAATTTTATCCTCTGACTTTTTAGGTATCCAACGTTCATCTAATATTTGATGATAAATATCTAAACGATCAACGTCTTGAACAATTTGAGTAATTATATTGACTACTTGTTTTTTTGTTTCTGAATCTACTGTCATAAAAAACTGATAAGCATCTTCACTTTTAAGTAAGTCACTACACAAAATTAATAGATCTTTACTATCGATAATTTTATTCACGTGATTGTTGACAACGGTACTAATCGGTTCATCAAAAACACGAGTATTAGGTATTTGATCATTTAAAAGACCAGATAATAATATATCTTTACCTAATTCACCATGATCTTGATAACCATAACTAGATAATTTAGTATCATCAAAGCTAGAAGTATAACATGCTTGACGAAATCTTCCAATATCATGATCCAAAAAAGCAATTTTAGCTAATTCTTTAAAAGAATCATTAAAATTTAATTTGTCAACAACTTTAATACCATTAGATACAACTGCGTAAGAATGAATTACTTTTTTATCAATTAAAGCTAAGATAACATCATTATCAATAATACTCGCCTTTTGTAGTGCAATATGTTTTTTAAATGAGTCTAAAGCATTTAGATAATTAAGCATCTTCATACCCCCCTTTTTTTATAAGAAATACACTATCATAAAAGTTTATTATTGTCAATTTTCGTCTTCGTGAATTTTATCAATTATATTTTCTATTTTCTTACCATATTCAATTGATTCATCATAGACAAATTCTAATTCTGGAATATGTCTAATATCAACTCTTTCAGCTAACTCGTGACGAATAAAGCCACTAGCATCTTTTAAAGCTTTTAAAGTTGTGTCTTTTTTAGAAATATCTAAAACAGTAACATATATTTTAGCATAACTTAAATCACTGCTTAACTTACAATCAGTAACTGTTACAAATTTAATATCATTATCTTTTACTTCATAAGCTAAAATATAGCTTATTTCTTTAACAATGTTACTGGCAATTCTATCTATTTTAACACTCATCTTTGAATCTCCACCATTTCATAAGCTTCAATTATATCATTTTCTCTAATATCATTATAATTTTCAATCGTAATACCACATTCTAAACCTTTTTTAACTTCTTTAACTGAATCTTTTTCTCTTTGAATTGAATTAATATTACCATCATATATAACAACGCCATCTCTAATTAAACGTACTTTGCTATCCCGTTTAATCACACCATCAGTCACATAAGATCCAGCAATAGTCCCAACTTTAGAAAATTTAAATATCTTCCTAACTTCAGCTGTTCCTAATATTTTTTCTTCAAAAACAGGCTCTAACATTCCCTTCATTGCGGCTTCCATTTCTTCAACAACTTTATAGATAATATCATATAATCTAATTTCAACACCTTGATCTTTTGCATATTCTTTTAAGGTATTATTAGGTCTTACATTAAAACCAATAATAATAGCATCACTAGCTTTAGCTAAAACAACATCACTTTCTTTAATTGCACCAACACTACTTCTTATAACATTGACTTTAACACCTTCAACATCTAATTTTTCTAAAGCGTTTTTAACTGCTTCACAGCTACCATTAACATCAGCTTTAATAATAACATTTATTTCTTTATTACCTTCTTTAATTTTGTCAAATAAATCATCTAAAGTAACTGCTTTAGTAGGATTTTGACCTTTTAAACGTGCTATTTCTTTTCTTTTTATTGCTATATTTCGAGCTTCTTTTTCAGACTCAAAAGCCATAAACCTATCACCAGCATTAGGCACTTCATTAAGTCCAGTAATTTCAACCGGTTGTGACAAATATGTCGATGTTAAATATGCTCCTTTATCATCTTTTATAGTTCTTATTTTACCATAAGTATGACCAACAACAATTGGATCACCTAATCTTAAAGTACCGTTTTGTACTAAAACTGTTACAATTGGACCTAAATGTTTGTCTAATCTTGATTCAACAACAGTTCCAACGGCATAACGATTTGGATTAGCACGATAATTATTCATTTCCGATACTAATAAAATATTATCTAATAAATCACTAATACCTTCGCCTGTTTTAGCAGAAATTAAACTAACTAAAGTGTCGCCTCCCCAAGATTCAGGAGTCAAACCATGCTCTGTTAATTGTGTTAAAACACGTTCTACATTAGCTTCTGGTTTATCGATTTTATTAATTGCAACAATAATTGGTACATTAGCTGCTTTAGCATGATCAATTACTTCTTCAGTTTGAGGCATAATACCATCATCAGCAGCAATTATAATAACAACAATATCAGTTATACTAGCGCCTCTAGCTCGCATCTCAGTAAAAGCCGCATGACCTGGTGTATCAATAAAGGTTATATAATTATCATTCACTTTTACTTGATATGCACTAATTGCTTGGGTAATTCCCCCTGCTTCACCACTGGCGACATCAGTTTTTCTAATGGCATCTAGTAAAGTAGTTTTACCATGATCGACATGTCCCATAACAGTTACAACTGGTGGTCTTTTAACTAAATCATCTTCTTTATCAATAATTTCATATTCTTCAAAATTAGTAACGTCAGCAGTTTCTTCTCTTTTTAATTCTTTATCATAATCGATAGCTAATATTTCTGCATTTTCAAAACTAATGCTATTATTAATAGTAGCCATAATGCCTAAAGAAAATAATTTTTTTACTAATTCGCTACTATTTACACCCAAACTTTCAGCCAAATCACGAACAGTCATATTTTCTTTATATAAAATAATATTATTATCACTAGCATTAGTCATTAATTTTGATTTATTTTTATACATTTCTTTTTTCTTTTGTTGAAAATCTTTTTTATTGGTAAGTTTAATATCTTGTTTTTTCTTTAATTTTTGTTTATTAACTGAGTCATCTACTTTAATATTTTTATTCTCGATAATTTCTTCAACAATATCATCCATTTCTTCGAAATCAGCATTATCAAGCATCACGATATCATCTTCACTTAATAAATCATCTTCGTTAGTAGCACTTATATTTAATTCTTCACACATCTTAAGAATTTCTGCTACACTTTTGTTTACATCATTCGCGTATTCTAATACACTCATCATAATAAACACCTCCTATAATAATTTTTTTAATTCTTCATAAATCTCATCCTTAACCTCAATTTCTAAAATTCTATCTAAGATTTTACTTTGTTTAGCTTTTTCAAATACAGCTAAATCTTTTTTTAAATAAGCACCCCTACCATTTGCTTTACCAGTTAAATCTACTATTACTTCTTGATTAGGGGTTCTAACTACTCTAACTAGTTCCATTTTTGGTAACTTTTCTTTAGTTACCACACAAGAACGCATTGGAATTTTTTTTACTTTCAAAATAACTCACCTCTTTATGAAACTAGGTTAATACCCATTTCTTTTGCCTGCTCAACAGTTTTAATATCTAATTTATATTTAGTTAAGCGAGAAGCTAATTTAACATTCAAGCCTTTTTTACCGATGGCTAAAGATAAATTATCATCATCAACTACAACTAAAGCTTCTTGTTTTTTTTCATCAGTTATAAAAACATGTAAATTTTTAGCTGGTGATAAAGCATTTTCAATAAATTTTACTTTATCAGTGGTATAAGCAACAATATCAACCTTTTCAGGTCCTAATTCTTTTAATATGTTCGCTATTCTCATTCCTTTTTCACCAATACATGATCCAATTGGGTCAACATTAGAATTTTCTGAATAAACAGCTATTTTAGTTCTAACACCAGCTTCACGAGCTACACTATAAATCAAAATAATACCTTCGTTTATTTCCGGAATTTCTAATTCAAATAATCTTTTGACAAAGCCATAATGACTACGTGATAAAAGAATAAATGGTCCTTTACTTGTGCTTTCCACTTTCGTGACATACACTTTAATACTTGATCCCATTTTAATTTTCTCACCAGGAATAATTTCTGATTTAGGTAAAATACCTTGCGTTCTACCTAAATCGATATAATAGTTCCTAACATCTTCCATAGCAACTAATCCAGTAACTAATTCATCTTGCTTATCGGCAAATTCATCCATAATAATAGCTTTTTCCGCTTCTTTTATTTTTTGAATAACAACTTGTTTAGCCGTTGCTGCAGCAACTCTACCAAAATCTTTAGGTGTTACTTCTTCTTCAATTGTTTCACCAACATTTATATCAGGAACAATTTTTCTTGCTTCTTCTAAAGTTATATGAATACGTGGATCAAAAATATATGGTTTTTCAACTTCAATCATTGCTCCTTCTTCTTCTGATTCCGTATCTTCTACTTCAATCATAATTGGTTCTAAAGCCTCATGTTCTTCATCTAAAACGACCGTCTTATAAGAATAAACATGAATTTCACCAAGTTCTTTATCAATCGCAACGCGAACATTAGTTAATGATTTATAATTTTTTTTATAAGCACTTGTCAAGGCTAATTCCATTGCATCATAAATTACATCTTCAGGAATTCCTTTTTCTTTAACCAATAAATTAACGGCTTTTTTAAATTCTTTAGTGTCCATTTTATTCACTTCCTCTCATAATAAAGTCAAGTATTTTCTATACAAAACTTTATAATTTTTTATTTTTTTATTTATTTCAGTTAT